>JAHHIL010000014.1 GCA_019358975.1 Trichocoleus desertorum ATA4-8-CV12 | reverse complement strand
GTTAATTGCGGGGCTGGTAAGTTCTCGCGTCGAACATAGTTCACCTACCGCCCCACAATTAACGCGCCATTCATCTCACACCAAATCGAAGATTATGGTGTGAGGCTTTTGTCTTATCCAGCTAAATCGATAGAGCCGTTGTTAGTGATCTCATGGACCTCTCCGGGTTCAACGGCAATACAAGTACCCGGTTGTAGTGGGTAATTCTGACCATCAATGTGAATCACCCCTGACCCAGATTCCACAAAAAAGACTTCACTCATATCTTGATGAGCATGGGCAGTTGCCACTTGGCCTGGTGCAAAGTAAGCTTGGGCGAAGTTGATCAAGTGAGGTAGGTCGTGTGACCGTAGCATCACCTTTTTCTGAATCGCTGGGTTATGGGAAACCTGTTCTTCGGCTAGGTTGCTGAGGGAGGTGAGTTTCATCCTTGGCAAGTTGCTGGTTACGACAACAGCAGATTCCCACAAAAAGGGACGCTCTGATCGAACGTCCCAGGTCTGAATGTAGATAACGGTTGCTTTAGTAGATGGAGTCGTGATGACTTGGCGATCGCCTGATGTCTAAGTTCTAATTCTAGGTTAAAGAACTTGTTTCAGGCTAGAGAGCTTGCACCAAATGATCATTAGCTAGAGCGCATCAGCGTCTGTCTAGCCTTGCCATTTCTCGCCTACAGTTTCAGCGAGGTCAACCACACGTTGGCTGTAACCCCACTCGTTGTCATACCAAGCTACAACTTTCACCATGTTGCCGCCCATGACCATCGTCAGTTCAGCGTCCACGATAGAGGAAGCATCAGTACCCCGGTAATCGGTAGAAACCAATGGCAGATCGCTATAAGCCAAGATACCTTTCAATTCGCCTTCAGAAGCAGCTTTCATTACTTCATTGACTTGCTCAGCGATCGTGTTCTTCTCAACTTCAACCACCAAATCCACGATTGAAACGTTGGGGGTAGGGACGCGCAGAGCAATACCGTTGAGTTTACCTTTGAGTTCGGGCAGAACCAGTGCTACCGCTTTAGCCGCACCAGTGGTGGTTGGCACAATGTTCATTGCAGCCGCACGAGCCCGACGTAGATCCCGGTGGCTAGCATCCAACAACCGCTGGTCGCCAGTGTAGCTATGGGTGGTGGTCATGGTGCCTTTGACGATGCCGAAGTTCTCATGCAGAACCTTGGCAACAGGAGCTAAGCAGTTGGTGGTGCAACTCGCGTTACTGATAATGACATGCTTGACAGGGTCATAGTCTTTATCGTTTACACCGACTACGAAGGTGCCATCATCTCCTTTACCAGGAGCTGTAATCAATACTTTCTTCGCACCCGCTTTTAAGTGCTTAGAAGCTCCGTCACGGCTAGTAAAAACACCAGTGGATTCAATCACCAAATCAATATCCCATGCTGCCCAAGGCAGGTTTTCTGGGTTGCGGTCAGATACACACTTGACGGTTTTACCATTAACAGTGATGGAGTTGTCATCGGCGCTGATATCAGCATCGAATTTGCCCAACATGGTGTCATATCTGAGCAGGTGGGCATTGGTTTTTGGGTCAGAGGTATCGTTAATAGCGACTACTTCGATATGGCTATTTTCTCTGCCGATCCAGCATCGCATGAAGTTACGTCCGATGCGTCCAAAGCCGTTGATCGCTACTCTAATCACTGCGTCTTGCCCTCTGTAATACTAAAGTCGGATAGCGAGTAATGACCCAGATCATATCGCAAAGGATGCCGATTTCGAACTCACAGTCAGTTCCCCAGCACCCGCTGAAAATTTTGATAAATGAGTGAATTCAAGATATTTTCCGGATTTAACTAGAAATTCACCAATTTCAATTCTTAGTCGTTTGTTCGCGAAGGCCCCTTGGGTTTCAGCCAGTTTTGACTCAGGATCTCAAGCTATTTTGTCCTGAAGGGATCACAAAGACAAGAGCTACAAAATGGATTAGATCAAGGAAACTGCTGGGGAACTAATAGGGAGAGCTTGACTTAGAAAAAAGCGGTCTTGCACAACAAACCCACAACCAACGTTAAATCCTAAATTCTGATTTGGCGATCGCGCTTAGCCATCCTTCAGATAAAGGTGATGGGCAATGATATAAGTTCTAACTGCTTCTGGAACTAGATAGCGAATAGAGCGTTTCTCTCGACAATATTGGCGAATCAAGCTAGAAGAAACTCCCAACATAGGCATGGGTAGCCGTTGGCAGCGGATGGTAATAGATTGCTGGGCCATGAAAGCGATCACCTGTTCACAGCTCGCGATCATTTCCGCCGTCCAGCCCAGCTCAGTGTTTAGAGATGTCAAAGCATTACCTAGACTACAGGAATCTGGGCTACAGGAATTAGGAGGCTGGAGCCGAGGAGCGACTAACCATTCACAGGTGGCAGCTAATTCGATATGGCCATACCAGCGTGGCAACGTTCGGAAGGCATCCAAACCAATAATCCAGTACCACTGAACTTGTAGATAAAGTTTCTGTAAATCTTGCAGAGTCGCGATCGCATAAGAAGGCCCCACTCGATTAGCCTCAACCTGGGTGGCGCTGAAAACGGGGTGATTGGCGATCGCTCGTTGCACCATTTGCAGGCGATGCTCAAAACTCAATCCGAGTTGCTGAGATTTGTGGGGTGATAAGCGGGTCGGCACCCAAATCACTTGGTCAAGGGCGGCTTGCTGTAAGGCTGCCTCAGCCAGGACTAGATGACCCCAATGAATTGGGTCAAACGTCCCCCCAAAAATGGCCACTTTCTGCATACTAAACTAGGTGCTTTTCTAAGCGTCAAGTCGCTTGAATCCTAAACTCAGTTACCGTTCTGTAACACTGCGTTGCTGAAATCCTGAAACCAGCTAAGCGCACTTACTGATCTCCGTACAAACCCTAGTTGCAACGATAAAGGCTAGTTGTAGGATGCAGGAGATTTGGTAGAAAACCGAGGGATTCCTAGAAATTTCTGCAGGTTCCAACAGGGAATCGTCTTAATCAAGCCCAACCCTATACAAGCCTAGTGATTTGGTTCTAGCTATGTTTTTTCAGGACATTTCCGGATCTGTAACGCCCTTGACGAGTAAAGATAAAAACAGTCCTAGGGTTACAAAAACCCTTAAATGGGAGCAATAGGAACAACTAATTTGGAGTGATAAAGCTTCAAAAAGACGTTCTTTCTCTAAAGAAGTAAATGCTTGGCGACCTATATCGCGAAAAAGCAATTCTTGATATGATATCGCGTGTTATTGGTGTGGTGTGGTGTGTAAGGAGCTAAAATGCTGAACTCTGTTGATTTCAGCGGGAGGCCGTTTCATTTCATTGGAATTGGTGGAATTGGAATGTCGGCCCTCGCTTACGTTCTGGCAAAACGTAGGCTACCTGTTTCTGGCTCAGATATTCGCTTAAATCACATTACTCAGCGCTTACAAGATTTAGGAGCGCACATTTTCTGGAGCCAAGATGCCACAAATTTAGAATTTTTTCGACAAGCTGAATCGTCTAAAAATGACGCATTACCAGCAGCATCTGTGGCGATCGCGGCGAATAGAGGGGTAGTCCAAGAAACCCTAGCTTCTATCAGTAAGTTATCTAGTAGTGTTGATACGGCCCTGTTACCTCAGGTGATTTGCTCCACGGCAATTAACCCAGCCAATGCAGAATACCGAGCTGCCTTAGAGTTGGGTTGTCCGATTTTTCATCGCTCTGACCTACTAGCAGCCCTAATTCAGGATTACCAAAGTATTTCCGTTGCTGGAACGCATGGTAAAACCACAACCAGCAGCATGATTGGCCATTTGCTGCTAGAGACAGGCTTGGACCCCACAATTGTAGTGGGGGGAGAGGTGAAAGCTTGGGAAGGGAATGCCCGCTTAGGCCAAGGCCCTTACCTAGTTGCTGAGGCGGATGAGTCAGATGGCTCTCTCGTAAAGTTTTCGTCTGAAATTGGCATCGTCACCAATATTGAACTAGATCACCCGGATCACTACAGCACGTTAGACGAGGTGATTTCAACGTTCAAAACCTTTGCCAGTCACTGCAAAACCTTAATTGGTTGCATTGATTGTGCCACGGTTCGAAATGCACTCCAACCACACATCACCTATAGCTTGTATCGAGAATCGGGTGCTGACTACACGGTAGACTGCGTTACCTATCAGGCAAACGGCACCAAGGCTCAAGTCTGGGAACGGGGTCAATTGCTAGGAGAACTCAACCTCAAACTGTTGGGGCAGCACAACCTGAGCAATGCACTGGCAGCGGTTGCGGTAGGCCGACTCTTAAACCTGGACTTTGCCCAAATAGCTCAGGCGATCGCGACTTTTGAAGGAGCTCGCCGTCGCTTTGAATATCGTGGCGAATACAACGACATTTTATTCGTGGATGACTACGCTCATCATCCGAGTGAAATTCGCGCCACGCTAGCAGCAGCCCATCTCCAAGCAACCGAATTGCCCACTGCCCACCAAAGACGAGTCATCGCTATTTTTCAACCCCACCGTTACAGCCGCACTCAAACTTTTCTGGCAGAGTTTGCTGAATCTTTTCAGGATGCTGATGTAGTTGTAGTGACGGACATCTATGCCGCTGGGGAACCCCAACCCGAGAATCTGACAGGTCAACAGGTTGTAGATGCGATCGCGGCCCACCATGATCACGTCGTGTTTCAACCTTCGTTGCCAGCAGTCCAAAGCTTTTTGGATCAAACGCTGCGACCAAAAGACTTGGCTTTATTTTTGGGGGCTGGTAACTTAAACCAAATCATCCCGGAAGTAATGGCCTTTCAGGAGCGTACCGCAAAAAGCATCTCTCAAGAAAGGTGCGATCAAACCTCCTTCTAAGGTTCACTATGAACAATCACCGCATAGCAGTTTTACGATGAATGAAAGATTGCTGTACCAGGATTGGCCACAACCTGAAGAAGCGGAAACCAATCTTTCATCTTAGGCCCGTAGGCATGGAGCAGTTGGACTATCATGACTCTTTCCCAAGATCCGCCTAGCATTCTGAAGCCTTCCACTTTTATCCCCTCTAAAACTAAAGCTGAGGCTGCTCCTCCTAAACCAAAGCCCGACCCCTCACAATACTCACCTATTCGCTTGCCTGCTACTGAGTGTCTGATCAAACCTCAAGTCTCCTTAGCACCCTTCACCTCTTTTCGAGTGGGGGGGCCAGCCGAATGGTTTGTTTCTCCAAGACGAGCAGAGGAAATGCAAGCCAGCATCGATTGGGCTAACCAGGAGGGGTTGCCTGTTACCTTGCTAGGAGCAGGCTCCAATTTGTTAGTCAGCGATCGCGGTTTGCCTGGTTTAATCATTTGTACCAGGCATTTTCGCCACGCCCACTTCGATGCAGAAACAGGTCAAATCACGGCTGGGGCTGGAGAACCGCTAGTTCGTTTGGCTTGGCAAGCCGCAGAACGGGGTTGGGAAGGTTTGGAATGGGCAGTGGGAATTCCTGGCACCCTAGGCGGTGCAGTGGTCATGAACGCAGGGGCACATGGAGATTGCACTGCTGATGTTTTGGTCAATGCTCATGTGCTCTTACCCAATGGCACGACAGAGATTCTCTTGCCTGATGACTTGGGCTTCAACTACCGCACCTCGGCACTACAAGGCGATCGCCGCTTAGTCACCCAAGCAACCCTACAATTAAAACCAGGAGCCGATCCTGCTCAAGTGATGGCAGCCACAACCACTCACTTAAAGCAGCGCCAGACTACTCAGCCCTATCATTTGCCCAGTTGTGGGAGCGTTTTCCGCAATCCTGGCCCGCAAACTGCTGGTTGGCTGATAGAACAAGCAGGGTTAAAAGGACATCGGATTGGGGGAGCGCAAGTTGCTCAGCGGCATGCTAACTTCATCCTCAACTGTGGGGGTGCGACTGCCCACGATATTTTTCAGCTAATTCGTTACGTGCAGCAACAAGTAGAGCAACACTGGTCATTGCGGCTAGAACCAGAAGTAAAAATGCTGGGAGAGTTTCAACTCGCTTAAGCCAACTTGCATCCGGTGGGGCTAGGTAAAAGGTCTGTCAAAGAGAAAGTCTGTCAAAGAGACAGTGAGAGTGGCAGAATAGCAGAGACTAGGAACAACAACCTAATTAGACAAACAACTCGTACCCAATCTAAACGTTATGAGCAAAGGACAGGGATTCGGCTTCGGTCTGGGCAAGATGAAAGAGCTGACCGAAGCATTCAAGAAGGCGCAACAAGTACAAGAAGGTGCCAAACAGCTCCAAGAAGACTTGGAGAAAATGGAAATTGAAGGACAAGCGGGTGGGGGCATGGTGAAGGTGGTCCTCAGTGGCAACCAGGAGCCCCGACGAGTAGAAATTGCAGCCGATGTGCTAGGAGAAGGCGCTGAGGTCGTTTCTGACTTGGTGACTGCTGCCATGAAGGATGCTTATAACAAGTCCACAGCTACCATGCGCGAAAAAATGGAAGAGTTGACAGGTGGCCTAAACCTACCTGGTCTCTAAACCAACAGCATTTAGAAGTCCTACTCGATCCGGGCAAGCAGTTTATGTCTGCTCTCTGCCCGGTTTTGTTGTGTTGACTTTGCAAATGTGCGATCGCCCTTGCCAATGCTAAGTTCGTGGCTGCTTAATTTCTCCTTCTCAATTTCTCGAATTTCTCTCAGGGACGAGTAGGCGAGTAGGCGAGTAGCTCGAATTTAGTAGGGGGAGGGGTTAGGTTGAACTGGGACGTTGAGTAGCTTGGTGATCGTGCCATAAAGCCGATTGGCTAAGACGGCATTGGCTGCATCCGTCAGATGAATCGTGTCCACGAAAGCTTGACCTGAAAAGTTGCCATAGAGATTGTAGAGGTTCAGAGCAGTGACAGTTTTGGGAAATTCTTTCTGAACCTGAAGCATTGCACGCTCCATCTCGGTATAACCTGCCTTCGCCCTTTGGGTATAGGAATCCCCTAACGCTTGCTGAATTTTGGTTTCTTCCGCAGAAATATTTTTGCCAGTTCGGCTGGTGACTTCTGGTTGGAGAGCAACAATCAAAGGAACTTTGGCCGCTGCCGCTAAACGAGCCATTTGCTGGAGATGGCTACGGTAGCGGTTCGCCCGATCCTTTAGCTCGGTTGGATTGCTAGAAATTTGCTCAGCTAGGGGGGCATCGCTACTAGCGGCCACTAAGCTAAGTTCGTCCACCGAGGGTTCAGGTTTGAGCAGCCAATATTGCACGCCTTTGACTAAGTAGGACTGGGTCACCAAATTGCCTAGCTGCTGGCTTAGATGCGCCGAAAAGTGCCGGGGTGCATCTTCTAGCAGAGCCTGGGCTCCGGGTACAGCCACACCTTCCTCGGTACTGGGGAGAAGCAGATCTCGGTAGCCGTCTACAACCACAATCATGTCTGGTTGGTAGGCCAAGACTTGCATGGCGAGTTGGGCTAGTTCATTCCCAGAAGCGTACCCAGGAACCGCTGCATTAATCACTCGATATTTTCCATCTCGAATCCGAGGCGGTAACGCTAAGGCTTTATCAACTTCTTCTTTGTAGTAAGGTAAAACGTCCGGTCGGAATTTTCCTGGGTTCTGTTTCTGCTGCGCAACTTGTTGATTGAGGCTAGCTTCTAATTTGTGGGCAAAGGTAGCCTGGTTATTAGAACTCATTTGCCCAAAGGCTGTAGAACCACCTAGGACAAAAATTCGCGTTTCACCTTTTGGTTTTGCGAGTGGCACTGGGCGATCGCTACGGAACCCTTGCTCGTTTACTTGCCAAAATTCACTTTGCTGCTGACTGACAAGCTTATACCCTGTCACTAGACTAGGCTTAGCTGCTAATTGGCCCTTGACTGGCAAACCATCATAAGGCTGCTGGCTCGCATCCAAAAACCTAAGGCCGTAGGCCGTGGCTTTGGTTGGTTTGCCCTGATAAGCTGCCAATTCGTTACTTTGTCCTGTGACCCCAGCAAAAGTGCGGGCCAAAACCTCTAGAGCAATAAACAAAAGAGGCAGGGTTAATAAGATGATCAAGGGCCAAGGGAGCCGACGTTGTTTTCGATAAGCAGATCTACGGCTAGGCCTAAACATCAAGTACTTTCCTCGTAATACCAATAGTAGCGACCAGTGTTTGCCTAAGTTGAGCAAATGATGCTTGCAAACAATGCAGTCGGAAATTGCACATTCAAGAAGAGTTGCACCCCTAGGGTCAGAAGGTCAAGGTTTAATGTCAGTTCTGCGGACTCATCCCTACCTCTGCAAGGGTTACTGCTCGGAAACCGGAAAGAGTGGTTAATATATTAAGGCTGCTCCCAGCGATCGCTCACAAACCTCAACCACCATGCCTTACAACATGCCTTACAAACTGCTGTTCGTTTGTCTTGGTAACATTTGCCGCTCACCCTCGGCAGAAAACATCATGAACCACCTGATCGAACAGGCAGGGTTGGGCCATGAAATTATCTGTGACTCGGCTGGAACTTCTAGTTACCACATCGGCAGTGCCCCCGATCGGCGTATGACCGCAGCCGCTAAGCAACGAGGCATTGTGCTTCAAGGTCAAGCTCGGCAACTCCAGAAGGAAGATTTTGTAGCCTTTGACCTCATCCTGGCAATGGATCAAGAAAATTACCAAAATATTTTGGCGTTAGACCCAAGCGGAAAGTATCGCGATCGCGTGCGCTTGATGTGTGACTTTTGCACTCACTACTCAGAGCGAGAAGTTCCTGATCCTTACTACGGTGGCTCAGAAGGCTTTAACCATGTGATTGATCTGCTGTTAGATGCTTGTAATGGCCTGTTGCAGCACATTATCACAACGCAACAGTTGGCGGCTCCAGCTTCCAACCAAATGCTCTAAGGGGTGGTTTAGTTCATCAAGCCATGTTCCATCACAAAGCGCACTAGCTCTGCTCGATTATTGGTTTCAGTTTTACGCAATAAGCTGCTGACGTGTTTTTCGACGGTGCGAGGGCTGAGATGCAGGCGATGACCGATTTGAATGTTGGAAAGACCATCAGCCAATAACTGCAAAACTTCTTGTTCCCGCTCAGTCAAGCTCACGGTGGAGAGAGCGGGAGTTGCAGTAAATCTAGATGTGGCGTTGTTTTTCTCCGCTGGCATTTCTGCTTCTTGAGCCCGCGATCGCCGCTCTGCATGAATCATTTCTGTCTGAATCATTTGCGATCGCTCCAGTAGGTTACGGACAACCGCGCCTAGCTCATCCAAGTCAAAGGGTTTGGGTAAATAGAGATCACACCCTAGCTGATAACCCCGAATCCGCTCTTGGATATGGGTGCGAGCTGTGAGAAATATGACAGGTAGCAGCCGAAACTCTAGCTTCTGGCGCACCCGTCTGACTAGCTCATAGCCATCCATTCGAGGCATAGTAATATCGGTCACAATGAGATGAGGCTGGTACTCATCAACCAGCGCTAGCGCCTCTTGACCATTTTCAGCCGTGACGACTGAGTAGCCAGAGAGTTCGAGATAATCGCTGATGGACAGGCGAGTACCGACATCATCATCAGCAACGAGAATCATCAAGGGCATGGGTAGCTAGCACATGAACGCTTAGGGTTGGGACAAATACAGCTTTAAAGTAGGTCAGGATGATACTAAAAGATTGTGATAGACAGTGAGCTTTGAGCCATCAAAGCAGCTTTCCTAGTACTAAGGATATCTAGTGAATGCTGATTGTGCAGGAATGGAGCTAACAGGTTCAATTAAGTTTTCTGCACTTCAGCGATCGCACCTATAGAAAGATCGCACTTTCGTTAAGAAGACCGCACTTAAGAGCAGCAATCCAGGGGATTATGTATCCCAAACAACAAACCAACGCCACCTGAATTGTATATCTTTGGCTCTCAGCATTCATGAGGGGTAGAGATCCAATTCAGCCTGATGATTTGTTACCTTTAGTCTTAGAGTATTTCTCGTGATCGGGAAACCTCCACTGGGAGCGAATTTTCTCTATCTGGCATAGGCGCAGAATTGCATCTGCCAGCAACCCTGACCTTGAGAGATGTGCAGAAATAACGACAGGGATCAATCAAAGCTACCTGCTCTTGAGCAAACAAGGCTCCTTCATCTTAGCTTTTGATCTTTAAGATCTCTAAGGGCACGGGCTAACCCTCCAGCAGGCGGGGCCACAAATCGAGCCAGCACAAGACTTAGAGCACAAAATCAGGCCACAGGTGGAGCGCCTCAGTGGATTTCACCACATGCATACCAGCCGCAGCAAAACGCGCAAAAGCAGCTTCTGCTTGTTCGGTAAAATCGATCACACCTGGGATCACAACCGCAGAGGTACAGTCTTCGAGGAGATACACTTTCTGAGCAAGAGCGGGATTTTGAGCTTGAATCTCATTCAGCAAGTCATCAATCGTCCAAGCGACGCAGTGACTTTTAGCTTGACCTGCGATAATCACCCGATCAAATTCCAGAAGTTTCTGAATTAAACGAGAATTTTTCTCAGCGATCGCTTCACCCCCATGACTCTCTAGCACTTCTGGACGCAGGACAGAGTAATTTTCTGTGAGGGGGTTACTGCCTTTAAGCTCAAAATTGGTTTGGCTGTGGCGAGCAATACAATGAAAAAAGCTGGCTTCCTCTACCGCTGAAACGAGGGCATGACCGATGCCACCCAACATGGAGTGGTAAGGCCAGATCGTGAGGGGGTACTTGCCATCATCACTCAACTGACGGACATAGTGCAGGGCATGATCTTGTAAGGATTGATAGTTACCTGGGTTTAGGCTAGCCGCGATCGCAGGATTCACTTTCCACAGCCCTTGCTGCACATCATTCCAAGTAATCACTGTGGCTGCTGGAGTGGGATGCTCACCTGCTTGGTTCACCCAGAAAATGGGATGAAAAATCTGCATGGCTGTATGCGTGTCCAGGGTGGGAGCAATCTCGCTCAGCACTCCTAAGTTACGGTAAATAAACTGACAGAGCCGCACATTATCATCTACAGCTCCTAGGCCCGATCGTCCACCCACAAATAGCTCAAACCCAGGAACACAAAACGTGTTTTGCACATCAATTGCTAGCAAGCAGATGCGAGCTTGATCTTGAGATGCGGGTTGGAGCTTGTGTTGCTGTGCCCAAGCTTGAGCTTCAGCGGCTCGTTCTTGGTAAGGTACACGCCAAACCTCGCCAACTTTCTGCGGGTCGAAATGGGACGGAATCGGTAGTTGGGTGTAAGTAAGCACAAGCCACCTCTAGAGGACTAGGTCGGTAAGGGCGATCGCAACTGGCAGAAAAGTCAGGCTGGAATATAGCACCAAACTTTCTCGTTCTAGCTCTTTAAGAACTGACCTATATAGCAATCCTAAATGGATTGGAAACAGGGGGTGGGGGCTTCGCCCCCACGCAAGGGTTTTACCCCTGCACCCCATTGAAGAATCAAAAAGGATTGCTATAGCCATGCTAAGTGTTTTATGAGAGAAGCAAGAAACAGGGGCGGCTAGAAATATTATCACTCCCACAAAACAGGGTGCAATTTGCCAGTTTAGATCTACAGAAACGGGAGTTTGAGCTATCAGCATGGAAAATAACCACTCGAAGATAGAATGATTAAGCTTGCTTCTAGCAAGTACTCATTTTCACCCTAATGCTGCTCATGTTTGCGCGCCAAAAGCTCTACGAAGGCAAAGCCAAAATTATCTACGCCACCGATGATCCCGATGTGTTCCTTACCCACTTTAAGGACGACGCAACCGCATTTAATGCTCAGAAGCGAGGACAAATTGCAGGCAAGGGTGAAATCAACTCTGCCATTTCTAGTCATTTGTTTCAGTTGCTAGAAGCGAATGGGATTCCTACCCACTTCATCGATCGCCCCACCGCTGTGGATATGCAAGTCAAAGCGGTAAAAATTATTCCCCTAGAAGTGGTTGTCAGGAACATTGCAGCCGGGAGCCTCTGTCAACAAACTGGGTTGGAATTGGGTGCCGTCTTGAAGCAGCCTCTGGTGGAGTTCTATTACAAGAATGATGCGCTAGGGGACCCGTTGTTGACTCGCGATCGCCTCCTATTATTAGAACTGGCTACGCCAGAACAGCTAGACCAGCTTAAACAAATGGCGCTGCGAATCAATGAGCTACTCTCTGCTTTTTTTCAGCAGTGTGGCATTACACTAGTGGACTTCAAGCTAGAGTTTGGCTTAGACCGCAATCAGCAAATTCTCTTGGCTGATGAAATTAGTCCCGATACCTGTCGTCTTTGGGATCAAACCGAAACTGATCCAGACCGCCGAGTGATGGATAAAGACCGTTTCCGCCGTGACTTGGGGGATGTAGAGGGTGCTTACCAGCGGGTGCTGGAACGGGTGCTCAATCAACCCGTTTCAGAGTCTGTTCAGGAACCAGTTCAAGAGTAAGAGTCACGAATGCGGTAAAATTCCCCCATTTGCTTGGTTAAACGGGATTCCCTTCTCAACCCAATTCCCTGATGTCTTGAACTACTTAGGCCAGCCTAAGGCAGAGTCTGGTGTGTGGAAATGCCAAATTACGTGAACATAATGCGCTTATCTCCGGTCTTAGTAGCAGTTATTGCCGCTTCAGCAACCTTAAGCTTGTCCAATCCTGCTAGAGGACAAACCTCTGAGTCTACGGCAGCAGGAACTGATTCATCTACAGGTGGGGTTGTTAATTCCAGTCCAGCTGCGGTGCTTCAAGCCGTCAAGTCGGCATCATGGCCTGCGATCGCAGGTGATATAGCAACGGTAAAGCCAGGAGCGGCCTTAGCCAGCAGTAGCTTTGTTGTGCCTACTGTCAGCCAACCGGAAGCTTTTCCAGCCGAGTTTCAGGCTCAAGCGCCATCCTCACCAACCGTTACTCCGGCTGAGACTGCGCCCGCTGAGACACCCACTGAGACTACGCCTACTGAGATTACGCCCAGCGAAACTACCCCCACCAATATAGAGCTAGACTCCACCCAAGAAACTCCGCCTGCGCCTACAGACCCACCACCAGGAACTGCTACACCCGAACAAGAAACTCCCAACCAAATCCAGTTGGATGGCACATCACAGCCAACGCCTGGAATTGATTTCAATATTCCTTCGTCCTCTCCCACCCCTTCAGTCAGCCCAGCCGATGGTAGTGTAAGTCCTGAAGGAAACACGAACGGAGAGACCCAAGCTGCGCCTGAGCAACCTGAACCCCGCGTTTTAGTCGGCGAAGTAGTTGTTCAAGGGGTTGAAGGAGAGCTTGAAACAGAAGTTTACAATGCGATTCAAACTCGTCCTGGACGAACCACAACCCGTTCTCAGCTGCAAGAAGACATTAACGCCGTCTTTGCAACTGGATTTTTCTCTAGCGTGCGGGCCAACCCAGAAGATACGCCACTGGGAGTTCGAGTCACGTTTGATGTCCAAGCGAATCCAGTCCTCAACTCGGTGCGGGTAGAAGGGAACCAAGTTTTGCCCCAAAGCGTGGTTGACGATATTTTCAAGGATCAGTACGGCAGCATTCTCAATTTGCGGCGGTTCCAAGAAGGTGTCAAACAAGTAAACAAGTGGTACCAGGATCAGGGTTACGTTCTGGCCCAAATCATTGATACGCCTCAGGTCGGTGCAGATGGCGCGGTGACTTTAGCGGTTGCTGAAGGGGTGATTGAAGATATTCAGGTTAAATTTCTCAATAAAGAGGGGGAAGAAACCAACGACGAGGGTGAACCCATCCGAGGCCGTACTCGTGATTTCATCGTCACTCGGGAGTTTGCCTTAAAGCCAGGAGATGTGTTTAACCGCACCCAAGCTGAGAGAGACTTGCAACGAGTGTACGGGTTAGGCATCTTTGAGGATGTCCGCTTATCACTCAACCCAGGTCAAGACCCCCGTAAAGTGGTTGTTGTCGCTAATGTGGCTGAACGTAGCACTGGCTCTGCGGGGGCAGCATTGGGCATCAGTTCTGCTAGCGGTTTGTTTGGGAGTGTGAGTTACCAGCAACAAAATTTGGGCGGTAACAACCAGAAATTAAATGCTGAGGTGCAGGTCGGTCAGCGTGACTTGCTATTTGATCTCAGCTTTACCGACCCTTGGATCGCAGGAGATCCTTACCGTACTTCTTACACCCTGAATGTCTTCAATCGCCGTTCTCTGTCCCTCATCTTTGACGGTGGCGAACCGGAAATTGAGTTGCCTAACGGCGATCGCCCCAGGATTGACCGTTTAGGAGGTGGCATTACCTTTACCCGTCCGCTCAGCCGCGATGTCTTTGCCGATTCCGAATGGACAGCTTCAGCCGGTTTGCAATACCAGCGCGTCTCAGTTCGGGACTCTGACCGCGACATCAGCCCATTCGATGAACTAGGAAATCAACTCAGCTTTAGCGATGACGGATCAGATAATTTGCTCACGGCTCAACTAGGCTTAGTCCGCGATCGCCGTAACAATCGTCTACGGCCTACCAGTGGCTCGCTCCTGCGGTTAGGCACAGAGCAATCTATTCCAATCGGCGGTATTTTCTTTAACCGTCTACGAGGCAGCTACAGCTACTACCTCCCCGTTGACTACACCAAATTCGCACCTGGTCCTGAAGCCCTAGCCTTCAACGTTCAGGCAGGAACTGTGGTTGGAGATTTGCCTCCTTATGAAGCGTTTGCTTTAGGTGGTAGCAACTCGGTGCGGGGCTTTGATGAAGGAGATGTGGGTAGCGGTCGTAGCTTCATTCAAGCCACGGCAGAATATCGGTTCCCAGTTTTCTCCATTTTGGGTGGAGCCTTGTTTGTAGACTACGCCACCGATCTAGGGACTGGTTCCAGCGTACCGGGTGATCCGGCGGGAGTTCGGGGTAAACCGGGTAGTGGTTTAGGATATGGTGTAGGCGTAAGAATTCAATCACCTTTGGGGCCGATTCGGATTGATTACGGCTTTAACGATGCAGGTGATAGTCGTCTCCACTTCGGTATTGGAGAACGGTTCTAAGTTCCCATCCACTTCAGGGTCAAGATGCTTTCAGAGCCCCAAAACGCCCCGCCACCAACATCGTCAAAACCACTATTGGCCCCTGTGCCTTTAACTTCTGGCCCCCAGCAAACCCTAAAGACTGAGTTTGTTTGCTCTGGAGTAGGACTGCACACAGGGTCACAGGTTCAGGTGCGAGTGTTGCCTGCCTCCGTAGGTCAAGGTCGGGTCTTCGTGCGCATGGATTTGCCAGGTGCCCCTGAGGTTGCTGCCTCTGTAACCTCGGTGCACCAAACTATGCTGTCTACAGAACTGGCTCAAGGTGAAGCTAAAGTCAGGACTGTAGAGCACTTGTTAGCAGCTTTGGCAGGTCTGGGCGTGGATAATGCTCGGATTGAACTAGATGGCCCGGAAGTGCCGCTCTTGGATGGCTCAGCCCAATGCTGGGCAGAAGCGATCGCCCAAGCAGGTGTGGTAGCCCAAATCGCACCTAGGCAAACCTATACCCTGAGCGAACCCATTTGGGTGTACCAAGGGGATGCGTTTGTGGCAGCGTTGCCTGCTCCAGAACTGCGATTTACTTACGGCATTGACTTCGACTTACCTGCCATTGGCAATCAGTGGCATAGCTGGTCGCCCGCTCAAGAAAATTTTGCTGAGGCGATCGCGGCGGCTCGTACCTTTGGATTGGCCCACCAAATTGAGCAATTACGCACCAACGGCTTAATTAAAGGCGGTAGCCTAGAAAATGCTTTAGTTTGTGGTGAGGAAGGATGGCTTAACCCGCCCTTAAGATTTTCAAATGAGCCAGCGCGTCATAAACTTTTAGATTTAGTAGGGGATTTAAGTTTATTAAATTTATTTCCTTGCGCTCACGTTTTAGCTTACAAAGCTAGCCACCACCTACACACCCAACTGACTCAGTTGATAGCTCAAAGGATGAAGGATGAATCTGATGATTCTGTCTGGAATCTTACCCCTTGATCCAAATAGCTGCCTAACCGGAACGCGCATCACATCCTTCACTACTGGCAAAAGTTACCCATGTCCACATTGACCGATCTCAATACCACCGATACTCCTAGCCATGTGGAAACACAGGCCAATGGAAGTGCCAAACCCTCAGCCTCAACCAAACCAATTCTGGCAGTTGAGGACATTCACAAGCTACTGCCCCATCGCTACCCCTTTTCCCTGGTCGATCGCATTATTGAGTATGTGCCAGGAGAGCGGGCAGTTGGGATCAAAAATGTCACTTTTAACGAGCCACATTTTCAAGGGCATTTTCCCGGACGGCCCATTATGCCTGGCGTCTTGATTGTAGAAGCAATGGCTCAGGTCGGGGGTATCGTCCTTACCCAAATGTCGGATGTGCAGGGCGGATTGTTCCTGTTCGCAGGGATCGATAAAGTTCGTTTTCGTCGTCCTGTGACCCCAGGAGATCAGTTAGTCCTGACGGTGGAACTGCTGTGCGTTAAGCGACGTCGTTTTGGTAAGATGCAGGGCCGAGCTGAAGTAGATGGTCAGCTGGCAGCCGAAGGTGAACTCATGTTTTCCCTGGTGGACTAATGCTCTGTACCCTTAAACCTTCGGGATGGTGCCTGGAGGCGCGCCCTTGACTACAACACTGATTCATCCAACCGCAGTTATTCATCCAGATGCTCAATTGCACCCGACGGTGCAGATCGGGCCTTATGCCGTCATTGGGCCACAAGTCAAAGTTGGCCCTGATACCATCATTGGTCCCCATGTAGTCCTAGATGGTCGAACTGAAATTGGGGCTCGTAATCACATTTTCCCAGGAGCCGCAATCGGATTAGAGCCTCAAGACTTGAAATATGACGGCTCCGTTAGTTTGGTGCAAATTGGTGACGACAATCGGATTCGGGAGTACGTCACGATTAATCGAGCCACACGGGCTGACGAAGCAACGATAGTGGGCAGTGGCAACCTATTGATGGCTTATGTTCACGTCGCCCACAACTGCATCGTTGAAGATAACGTGATTATTTCCAACGCTGTCTCTTTGGGGGGCCATGTCCATATCGAGTCACGAGCGGTGATTGGTGGTGTGGGCGGTATTCACCAGTTTGTGCGGGTAGGGCAGCTAGCAATGGTCGGTGGCATGAGCCGAATTACTAGAGATGTCCCTCCCTACATGTTGGTGGAAGGGAACCCTATCCGGGTCAGAACCCTCAACCAAGTGGGCTTAAAGCGGGCAGGCTTGATGGATCTAGAAGATGGACAAGTGTTTCAGTCCTTGAAAAAGGCGTTTCGCTTACTCTATCGCTCTGGCCTAACTCTGGAGCAGGCTCTAGAAAAATTGGAGCTACTGCCTGAGAATGAGCACTTGCAACATCTGTGTCGGTTTCTACAACTCTCGCAGTTAGAAGGGCGGCGTGGTCCCACTCCGGGACGGCGTAAAGGAATGAGGAGCGAAGATTGAGACATGGGTGAACCGATCGCTCAGCGGGCTGCGATCGCAGAGACTCCTGCTGCCTCCCAAAAAATTCGCTTGTTTATTAGCACAGGCGAAGTTTCTGGCGATCTCCAGGGGGCGCTGCTAGTAACGGCCCTCAAGCGACAAGCGCAAGCTCTGGGGATCGAGATGGAAATTTTGGCCCTAGGGGGCGATCGCATGGCCCAAGCGGGAGCGACCCTGTTGGGGAACACCACAGCCATTGGTTCGGTGGGCCTCCTAGAGTCATTGCCCTATATTTGGCCGACCCTACAAATTCAGCGGCGAGCCAAACAATACCTGCGTCAACATCCCCCAGATTTAGTAGTCTTGATTGACTACCTGGGTCCCAATGTGGCGATTGGTAGCTACGTGCGGCAGTATTTGCCCCAAGTGCCGATCGCCTATTTCATTGCGCCTCAAGAGTGGGTCTGGTCACTCAGCCCGCGCAATACAGCCCGCATTGTAAATATCACCGATCGCCTCTTAGCAATTTTTCCAGAAGAAGCCCGTTATTTTGCCGAGCATGGAGCCAAAGTGAGTTGGGTGGGGCATCCCCTGGTAGACCGGATGCAAGCTGCCCCCGATCGCACCAGTGCAAGGCAGGCGTTAGGCATCCCCGATGACCAGATTGCAATCGCTCTTTTACCTGCTTCGCGGCGGCAAGAACTGAAGTACTTGATGCCCGTAATTTTTCAAGCGGCTCAACAAATCCAAGCTCAGTTACCTCAAGCCCATTTTTGGATTCCCGTCTCTCTGGAAGCCTACCGCCAGCCCATTGAACAGGCAATTCAACACTATGGATTGCGGGCGACTCTATTAGCAGGTCAGGGCTTGGCAGGTCAGGGAAATAATTCTAAATTTGAGGAATCCATCACATTACGGGCGATCGCCGCAGCAGATTTGGCGATTGGGAAATCAGGTACGGTCAACCTCGAAATTGCCTTGCTCAACGTACCCCAGGTTGTGCTCTATCGGGTTGGAGCCGTCACAGCTTGGATTGCTCGCCACATTCTCAAGTTTTCCATCCCGTTTATGTCGCCGCCCAACTTAGTAGAGATGAAGGCTGTCGTGCCAGAGTTTCTACAAGACCAGGCAACACCAGACAATATTGCCCAAGCGGGTTTGGAGTTACTGCTCAATCCTGCCCGTCGCCAGCAAACCTTAAACGATTACCAAGCGATGCGCCAAGCGATTGGAGAAGTCGGAGCCTGCGATCGCGCTGCAAAAGAAATTCTGCAACTCTTGCCCAAGAACGCACGACCCTCCTGACTGCTCGCGATCGGAATCTATGGATCGGACTAAATTGCCCACAAAAAACGTCCGTAATCGCTCGGTGTCAAATTTAACTCCTACAAGGCACTCTGGAATCGTCACCTATGTTGGCAATTCAACGTTTGCCTAGTCTCTATGCGGTCTTTAGTACTTTCCCAAGCGTCTGATTTAGAAGAATTGATTGGCAATATTTTCTTGTGCGGTAGCTTGACTGCAACGGAGTACAAATGGCTGCTTAGTTTATCGACAGCTAGGGCAGGTCAGGAAGCGGAAAAAGTCTTAATTGATCGGGTTTTGTATGGGATTCGCCACGGCCTTCTACAAATCGCCGAGTCCAGTTGAAAGCTTAAACCCATTGCACTTAATCCTGCTACAACCTAGTGAACCTTGCAAGGGCTAAGGGAACGTAGCACAGATAGAACAACAATGGGTCGCAGCCCTTAGAATAGAGGTTTAGACTCCACAAAATTACTTGAGTGCGATCGCCTTATGTCCTTGCCTATTGTTGCTATTCTTGGTCGTCCGAACGTGGGCAAGTCAACGATTGTGAACCGTTTGGCCGAAACAAAGGGCGCGATTGTCTTTAACGAGCCCGGTGTCACTCGCGATCGCACTTACCAGCCTGCTTACTGGCGCGATCGCGAATTTTTAGTGGTCGATACAGGTGGCCTGATTTTTGATGACGACACAGAATTTTTGCCGCTGATTCGGCAACAAGCAATGGCCGCTTTAGCAGAAGCCAGTGTGGCCATTTTTGTAGTAGATGGTCAAGAAGGCCCTACCATAGCCGACGAAGAGATTGCCACTTGGTTACGCCAGCAATCAGTGCCCGTATTACTAACTGTCAACAAATGTGAGTCTCCCGACCAGGGAATGGCTCAAGCCGCTCAGTTTTGGAGCTTAGGTTTGGGTGAGCCTTATCCTGTTTCTGGCATTCACGGAAATGGCACGGGTGAGCTCTTAGATGAAGCGCTCAAACATTTGCCACCGCCGGAAGAACTGCCGGAGAACCCAGAAATCAAGGTGGCGATCGTCGGGCGGCCTAACGTCGGTAAATCCAGTCTACTCAACGCCTTCGTGGGAGAAAACCGTGCTATTGTTAGCCCCATTTCTGGCACCACCCGCGACAGCATTGACACAGTTGTAGAACGGGAAGGTCAAACTTATCGCTTGATTGATACCGCTGGCATCCGTAAGAAAAAGCACATTGAATACGGCCCAGAGTTTTTCAGCATTAATCGTGCCTTTAAAGCGATTCGTCGAGCTGATGTCGTCTTGATGGTGATTGATGCCCTAGATGGCGTGACCGAGCAGGATCAGAAACTGGCAGGTCGCATTACGGACGAAGGGCGAGCTTGCATTATTGTGGTCAACAAATGGGACGCAGTCGAAAAAGATGCTTACACCATTTATGACTACGAAGAACAAGTCAAAAGCCGCTTGCAGTTTACCGAATGGGCTCCGCTAATTTTTGTCAGTGCTGAGACAGGACAGCGGGTTGAAAAAATTCTGGAGCTAGTGAACACCGCCGCTGAGCAGCATAAACGACGGGTAACGACCTCAGTGATTAATGAGGTTTTGGAGGATGCAGGGAATTGGCATTCGCCCCCAACCACGCGCCAAGGTCGTCAAGGTAGAATTTATTACGGCACTCAAGTCAGCACTCAACCTCCTACGATCGCCCTGTTTGTCAACGAAGCCAAGCTATTTAATGACAACTATCGTCGTTATGTGGAACGACAATTGCGGGAAAGTTTGGGCTTTGCCGGAACTCCGATTCGTTTGATTTGGCGCAGCAAAAAAATGCGGGAAATGGAGAAGGGGAGTCCTAACCGGGCAACGCGCGTTTAACCAGTAAGATGATTGAGAGTTTCATCCCCCAAATCGAATGGATCTGCTGCGATCGCTGCCATTAGGGCTGTACCTAGAACAACCGCAAACCTGGCTCCATCGGCTTGATCCCCGGATCAAGTTGGCTTGGCTGATGAGTTTTTTACTGGCTCCTCTACTGGCTAATCCAGTTTGGCGCTTGTTGCTGGTGGTGTTGCTGGTGCTAATCACCTTAGGGGCGATGATCCCTTTTCGAGTGTGGCGGCAGCAGATGGTTTGGCTGTTGATGCTGAGCTTCTTTGTCTTCGTGCTAACAGCGATCGCCCCTGATGGACTTGATGCCGAGCATCAACCTCGTCTGCCTGCAAATGAGTTGGCTTTTGCTCAGCAGCCTACGACTTCAAGCCCTGAACAAGGTTCTGCCTGGTTTGATCCTCGTGCTTGGTTCGCGGGGGGCGCAGAGAATGGCGTCAAGGGCGATCGCCCCTCTAATCAACAGGCTCTGGCTCAATCTTTACCGCAGCCTACGCCTTATAACTACGTCCTATTTAAGCAGAAGCCGTTTCTGGTGACTCGGCGATCGCTAGACTTAGGCGTTCGGGTCAGCACTTTGCTGTTTACCTTGATCTACAGCACAAATCTGTTTTTGCTGACCACCGCACCTGAGGAGATCACCGCAGGACTCGAAAGCCTGATGCGACCCTTGCGGCGGCTGAACTGGCCTGTGACTGAGATTGTATTAACCCTCACTTTGTCATTGCGGTTTGTTCCGTTGGTGTTAGAAGAAGTCCAAAATTTGATTCGCTCGGTTCGCACCCGTGCCATTAACTGGAAAAAATTGGGATTGCGCGGAGCCATTCAAGTTTGGATGCTAATTGCCGAGCGCTTACTAGAGAATTTGTTGCTGCGGGCAGAGCAAATTGCTAGTGCCATGAAAGTGCGTGGCTTTACGAGCCCCAATGAGCATCGGGTGCAGTGGCATCAACTGCGTTTGGGCCTTGGTGATTGGCTGGCATTGTTGGCGCTGTTGGGCCTGTGGGGGGCTCGCTTAATTTGGGGATCGGAAGTTTCATAGTCGTCGTATCTTCCTATGCATCCAATTCAGCCTTGGTATTGGCGATCGCTTCCCTTAGCTGAGCGCACTGGTTCGCAGGTCTTTGCTGCTTTATTTCGTCAATCCACTACTTCAGACGATCCTCGTTCTGGAATCGCGACTCTGCTCGAAAGCCCTTATCCGCTCGTCAACCCTGTTGCAAGTAGCGCCCTAGAACAAGCCCAAGCTCGCTATTCTATCTGTGCGGGAACTCCCCGTGTGGTGGATGGCCAACTGCAACTCTGGACGCCTCAGGTAGGCGGCATTTTACCGTTTCTGGAGCAACTGCTACAACGTTCTAATTCTGGTTTAGCGGATGAGCGATCGCGCCCAGGTACCTTACCGTTTACGGGGGGCTGGTTGGGTTGGTTGGGGTACGACTTAGCCTGGGAAATCGAGCGTTTGCCCCAGATCAAGTCAGACTCACTACCGTTCCCAGTGGCTTATTGGTATGAGCCAGATTGCTTTGCCGTATTAGACCACTGGGAGCAAACTCTCTGGTTAGCTACAACGCAAGAGCCGCAACTAGATCAACTAGAAGAACGCTTAACGCTCGCTCAAGAGGCTAAAAACCGCGAATCATTCGACCTGGGCCAGAATCCACCTCCAACAGCCCCCTCTCTATCTCCCAAATTTCATACAGCTCAAACTGATTACGAAGCCGCCGTTCTCAAAGCCAAAAACTACATTAAGGCTGGAGATATCTTTCAAACGAACCTCTCGGTGCGCTTTGAAGCCGACTTGGTTGCCGATAGTTGGTCCCTTTATCGCACTTTGCAGCACATTAACCCGTCTCCCTTTGCGAGCTATTGGCAAACTCCTTGGGGAGATGTGGTGAGTTGTTCTCCAGAGCGGCTGGTGCAGTTGCAAGGACGACAAGCTCAAACCCGACCCATTGCTGGGACGCGATCGCGAGGGGCTACTCCTGCCCAAGACCAAGCACATCAGCAAGAGCTACTAGCCAGTGCTAAAGAACAAGCTGAGCACATTATGCTCGTTGATCTAGAGCGCAATGACTTGGGACGGGTGTGTGAGTGGGGATCGGTAGCGGTAAATGAACTGCTAGCCATCGAGCACTACAGCCATGTGATGCATTTAGTCAGCAATGTGGTCGGCACTCTCCAGCCTGCATGCAACAGCATCGATTTAATTCGGAGCATGTTTCCTGGCGGCACCATTA
Source organism: Trichocoleus desertorum ATA4-8-CV12 (assembly GCA_019358975.1). NCBI lineage: Bacteria > Bacillati > Cyanobacteriota > Cyanophyceae > Leptolyngbyales > Trichocoleusaceae > Trichocoleus > Trichocoleus desertorum. The sequence goes on along the minus strand of JAHHIL010000014.1, from coordinate 86,163 downwards.
CGGGCTGCCCCAAAGTTCGCTGTATGGAAATTATTGAAGAACTAGAACCTGTACGGCGCAGCTTATTTTACGGTTCTTGCGGCTATTTAGACTGGCGCGGCCAACTCGACCTCAACATCTTGATTCGCACCTTATTGATCACTAAAAGCGATCGCTCCACACTCAACGAACATCAAAAATTTAAGGTATGGGGCCAGGTGGGAGCTGGAATTGTAGCCGATAGCGATCCAGAACGAGAGTGGTATGAGTCATTGCATAAAGCGCAAGCTCAACTAGCGGCCTTACGACTGGTAGAGTTACAGCCCCCAACCAGTCCCTAAGAACCCAGTGGCAACCTCTCAGTAGCGTAAAGGCGCAATTTCTCCTAAAGTGATGAAACCTGGTCATTAAAGATAAGTTTGCTTGAATATTCGCCTTGGAACAGATATTGTCTACATTCCTCGGATTCAAGCTGCTCTGGAGCGTTTTGGCGAGCGGTTTCTCCAGCGAGTCTATACTCCAGCCGAGCAGCGAGATTGTGGATCATTAATTCAAGTGCCTGAGCAGACGGGGCTGCTTCACGAAAAACGGACAGATGTGTCTGCCAAAAAACTGGCAGGACGTTGGGCAGCCAAGGAAGCTGTAGCAAAAGCACTAGGTACGGGGTGGCGAGGTCTGCGATACACCGATATCGAAGTGCAGCGTCGGCCCAGCGGAGAACCCCAAGTGTATCTCTATGGAGCAGCAGCGATCGCGGCAGCTCAGTGGGGGGAATATCATTGGCAAGTCAGCCTGAGTCATGATGGCGACTATGCGATCGCGACCGCAATTGCCTTTTGTCCCACCTAAACAATGATTTTAATTAAAGCTTAGATTAATCTTGTGTCTAATTCTGTTGACCTAATTAGGCACACTTAGGCCCCGTTAGAGGGATACTGAAACAGGTTCTACGTTCACGAAAGGGGTTGCGATCGCAACTATCCAATTTAGTTTGTAGCTTAAGCCTAAATTCTAAATCTAGCTATTACTGCCAGCTTGAAGCTGAATGAGCACTGAAACTTATCTAAATCATCCAACCTTTGGCCTACTGTTCCGAATCTGTCTGATCGAAGAAGGCCAGGAACTGTTTGCCACCCTGTATGCTCAACGACTGTTTTTTGTAGTCCATACCGGATCGAGTGGCTTGAAGTTTGAACCGATAGGGCGTACGGATGCCCGTATCCTCGTAGAAAATCGGCTGCGAGTCTTGCGGCGAATGGGTCAATCTAAAGAGGGTGAACAACTACAGGCACTTTACAAACAAACCTTCCAGTAATGCTCTACCAATAATGCTCCAATAGAGTTGTTGCCTTCATGTCCGATGCGATGACTTCTTCACAGCGAACGCCTGATCACGAACGCATTGCCAGCATTTGCCAAACCTTACCCCCTGCTGTCCAGTTAATTGCTGTGACTAAGCAGGTACCAGTAGCAGCAATGCGAACGGCTTATGAAGCGGGCTTGCGGAATTTTGGTGAGAGCCGAATTCAAGAAGCGGAAGCCAAACAAGCTGAACTGCAAGATCTACCGGATATCACCTGGCACTTGATTGGGCGCTTGCAGAGCAACAAAGCTCAGAAGGCACTGGAGCTATTTCAGTGGATTCATTCTGTAGATAGTCTGAAATTAGCTCAACGTCTAGATCGCTTGGCCGAGCCTTTGCCGAATAAACCGCAAATCTGCTTGCAAGTCAAAATTTTATCTGATCCCAACAAAACAGGTTGGTCCCCTGAGCAGTTGCTAGCGGATTTGACCGAACTCGATCAGTGTCAAAACTTAAAAATTCAAGGGCTGATGACTATCCCGCCTTTAGGGTTAAGTGAGCCAGAGACTTTAGCAGTTTTTCAGCGGGCTCAGGAACTAGCGGACAAAATTAGACAGCAGGGTTGGTCGCGCCTTCAGATCACTCAGCTCTCAATGGGGATGTCTAGTGATTATAGGTTGGCCGTTCAAGCAGGGGCAACGATGATTCGCTTGGGCACTATCTTATTTGGTAAACGGGAGCAATTACCTCTTGCTTAAACTCTAAGTCCCAGGTAATATGTGCATGCTTTATTTATTAGGCAGTATTAGTAACAAAGCTTGCCCATCTCCTCGCGAAACCTGGCTTCTATGGGTAGTGTCAATCAGTGTTGTGTCAACTATCACCACGCTTATATGCATACGGATCAACACTGCACTTCCATCTTTTTTCTGAGCTTACAGGTCAAAAATCTGATGTATACTGTTGAGTCAATTCAGGAAAGTCAGGCAGGGTGTTCGCAAGCTTCATTATGGGCTTGGGCTCTTAATTTTTAATTAAAGTCCGACCGTAAGCTTCAAGTAGGAGACACGCTGTTCAAAGAACCTAATGTAATTGAGTTCTACTGGCGTTTTCCCTCCTAATTAGAAGTTGTTTACTGAGGGTAACTATTGTTGTGATGGAGCGTGAACCGTGAACAATATTTTCACGAAATTGCGGGATTTTGTTGGTTTTAACGATCCCGTCGAGTATGAATATGAGTATGACGAGATGGATGGGGAAGAATATCAAAATCTCTATCGAGAAGAGAATCCCCAGGCCGCTCCGGAAGAAGATGCCCGGAATCGTCGTCGCATCCGTGAGCGCGTATCAATGGCCACCGAAACAGGAATTGGTTCAACCATGAATAACGTAATTGGCATGCCGGGAGCCATCAATGGCCTCTCAGAAGTGATGGTAATGGAACCCCGTTCTTTTGAGGAAATGCCTCAAGCCATTCAGGCATTACGGGAACGCAAGTCAGTGGTTTTGAACCTGACGATCATGGACCCTGACCAGGCTCAGCGCGCAGTAGATTTCGTGGCTGGCGGTACTTACGCCATTGATGGCCATCAAGAGCGGATTGGCGAAAGCATTTTCCTCTTTACTCCCAACTGTGTACAAGTCACTACCCAAGCAGGTGGGGCTCAAGAAGCACCTCAGCCTCAGGCTCGTCCTAGCCGTCCTGCTGCCCCTACGCCAGCTTGGACTGCTGAGCAAGCCCGCATGGCCTAATGGTTCGCTAGCTACTGCATGCGGTGGCTAAGTGGTTCATAAGCAAGCCAAGTCTGGGTGAGTCAGAGGGCTGGCATCACTTGTAAAAGTTTTGGCAAAAAGCTCCTGTTAAATCGCACTAATTTAGATAGAGGACAGCAAACGGGTTGTCTGCAAAATTTGGTTTGATTGGCGGCGGGGTAATGGGGGAGGCTCTGTTATCCCGCCTCGTCGCTCAGAAAATTTATTTACCGCAAGAAGTCATTGTCAGTGAGCCACAACCACAGCGACGTGACTTTCTGGCCCAGCAATATGGTGTTTCTGTCACTCCAGAGAATGGAGTGGCTTTCCAGGCAACCGAGGTTGTCTTGTTGGCAATTAAACCGCAGGCATTCGCAGCCGTTGCGGGTCACCAATTTAATCAAATTGGCCGCGATCGCCCCCCGCTTGTGCTTTCAATTTTGGCGGGAGTGCCACTGCAAAAGTTAGAAGCTGCTTTTCCAGAATGCCCCGTGGTGCGAGCCATGCCCAACACACCTGCAACGGTAGGGGCGGGGATGACTGCGATCGCCCCCGGAAAATTAGCGCAGCCTGCTCACCTAGAACAAGCCCGAACCATTTTTCAGGCCGTGGGTGAAGTGGTAGAGGTGCCAGAAACCTTGATCGATGCCGTGACTGGGTTGTCAGGCTCTGGCCCCGGTTATGTGGCGATCGCAATCGAAGCCCTGACGGATGGTGGGGTAGCGGCAGGGTTGCCACGGGCGATCGCAGCAAAGTTGGCTTTGCAAACAGTTTTAGGTACCGCTCAACTGCTGCACGAGTCGGGGATGCATCCCGCAGAGCTAAAGGATCGGGTGACTAGCCCTGGGGGAACAACAATCGCCGGAATTGCCCAACTGGAGCAAGCAGGATTTCGCTCAGCCCTGATTCAAGCCGTGACCAAAGCCTGCGATCGCGCCAAAGAACTGGGCAGTTAAAGCTGAACCCCTCGAATTGAGTAATCGAGCAGTTCGATCGGGTGCATGATGGCTAAGTGCTTGCCTGCATCTGGCATATGCTTCTTGATTTGTAAGCTACAGCCAGGATTGGAGGAAGCAACCAGTTGCGCCCCTGTATCGAGCAAATTCCTAGCTTTCTGCTGACCCAGTTCGTCGGCAATCTCAGGTTGCAGCATGTTGTAAACTCCAGCACTGCCACAACATAAAGCTCCATCAATAGGTTCGCGCAACTGTACCCCAGGAATTTGTTGCAAAAGTTGGCGCGGGGGCACACTGATTTTCTGGCCATGTAATAGATGGCAAGCATCATGGTACACCAAGGTCAGAGGTTGCTCCTGTAATGGAGAGAGCGGAGCGGTCAAGCCAACATTGACGAGAAACTCTTGGACATCTCTAACTTTGCTGGCAAAAGCTTTGGCTTTTTCTCGGTAAAGCGGGTCATCTTGCAAAATGTGGCCGTATTCCTTCAAGGTGTGGCCACAACCTGCTGCATTAATGATGATGAAATCGACATCTGTCCCTTCAAAGCTATCGATCATTTGCCGAGCGATCGCCTGAGCTTGCTGTTCTTGTCCTTGGTGAGCCGGGAGCGCTGAGCAACAGCCTTGAGTGGAAGGCACGACAACTTCGCAGCCATTAGCTGTAAGCACTCGCACTGTGGCTTCGTTGACATCGGGGAAGAACAAGCGCTGGACGCAGCCGAGAATCATTCCGACTCGGTAGCGCTGCTGGCCTTGAGCGGGAATCAAAGTTGGGATCGAGTTTTGAAATGACTTGAGGGAAACTTGGGGCAGCAGGGATTCCATTGCCGCTAGTTGAGGCGAGATTTGTTTTAGCCAGCCCAAGGAACGTACGAGTTTCTGAAGCCCAGATTTTTGGTAGAGTCCTAAGGGGCCGAGAAGTAAGCGCAGACGCTCTGGATAAGGAAACAACGAAAAAATTAAGCGCCGCAGTAATCGGTCGGGTAGCGATCGCGAATAATTGCGCTCAATTTGAGGTCGCGTTGCTGCAATCAATTTGTCGTACTGCACCCCGGAGGGGCAGGCGGTAGTGCAGGCAAGACAACCTAAGCAAGTATCAAAGTGCTGCACCGATGCTTCAGACAAAGGAGCCTTGCCCTTCTCAAGCGCATCCATTAAATAGATACGGCCTCTAGGTGAGTCCATCTCTGTACCTAGGACTCGATAACTAGGGCAGGTTGTCAGGCAGAAACCACAATGCACACAAGCATCAATCAGTTTGGGATCAGGCGGGTGATGATCATCAAAGCCCTGAAAGTCGGCTAGAGTCGCGGGTCTTTGCTGAGTAACTGGGTGGCTAGATGAAGGGTTGGGATGGGAAGCAGGATCGGAAGTTTGCATGCTCACTAAATACCGCCAACAAAACGATGGGGACTCAATAGATTTTTCGGGTCAAATTGATGTTTTAGCCGTCGCATGAGATCGAGTCCACTACCAGCGTAGCCCCAAACCTCAAACTCCTGCTTGACGGTGATCGGGGCTTGCAGCACTGAAAGGAAACCACCCTTGGCTTGATACAAGGCCCGAAGTTCCAGAAGGATAGCGGCAGAAGTGGCTTGGCTATCCAGGTATAACTTGCCCAGGCCGCTGCTGGCATGAATCAGCCCTGGGGCGGTCTGGGAAGTCATAACCTCAGTTTCGACCAAAGCTGCGATCGCCTCAGCAGGTCTGATGCCAATTTTGCAAATAATCGGTTCTGAGGTGTCTAGCGTCGGTGCCCCCAACTGTTGCCAAAGCTGTTTTTCGTCAGTATCGGCATATAAGTGACTGGCTAAGCCCAACGTTTCCCCCAGTGCTAGTACCCGATCTGCTTGGACTTGAACACTGCTTGCCATGCTTTGAAACCGAATGACTAAGCCCATGCCTTTGCCCATTTGCAGACTAGTGACGGTCGAGGTTGAGAGAACATCTAGAGCGGTAGGAGTTAAGGCGGAATGGAGGAGGGTTTGGGTGGCTTGCGCGATCGCCTCTGCCTGTCCAGTCAAAACCACCGTTTGAGACCCTACCTGCAAGGGATACAGGCGAAATGTCACCTGAGACAAAATGCCCAAAGTGCCGTAGGAACCTGTCATCAGCTTCATCAGGTCGTACCCCGCCACATTTTTCACCACTCGACCCCCTGCTTTAGCCGTGGCTCCATCCGCTCGGATCAGAGATAGACCCAACAGCATATCCCGCACACCCCCATAGCGCTGCCGTAATGACCCAGCATCACTGGTCGCCACAATGCCGCCAAGGGTCGCCGTTTCAGGATAGGCAGGATCAATAGCAAGGAATTGGCCTGCTTTGGCTAAGCAGGTTTGCAAGTCAACCCACTTCATGCCCGCTTCCGCAGTAACGGTTAGATCTCCCACGGCATGCTCGATCAGCCGATTGAGCCGCTGAGTACTGACCACCCAGTTAATTTCTGAGCCCAAACCTCCCCAATGCAACTTGCTTCCGTTGCCACAAGGCAAAATGCCCCATTGGTGCTCATTAGCTCGACGCACCACTTCAGCCAATTCTGCTTGCGTGCCCGGATAAATGACACCGCTAATCCGCGTTCCGGGAGTCACTGCTTGAGCGATCGCTTGCTGCCATTGTGCAGACAATTCTCCATAAGAGCGGATGTTTTCTGCTCCTACGATAGAAGTTAGTTCCTCGACCGGAGCGTTCGTATTAGGTGCATTTGCATCACTCGCAGGAATTGCTGCCATCCGCCTTTTTACCACTCACTTTGTGCTTGAAATCGATTGCCACAGCACCGTCTCTAGGAAATAGGTGTGCAGACCTATCTATTTAGTACTTACTGCTTATTGGCTTAATTTACCAAGAGTTATGTCTGCTTGGGCGTTGGTTTAGCAGATTAGCATTCCTAGGTCTAGCTACTGAATCTTCAGATTTTTGACTGAAAAACCTACGTATAAAATCCCATGAATGGCAGAGCTGGAAAACACCACAATAAAACAAGGCATAGTACTTGCAAAGTTAGCACCGCGCTTTTGAGCCTCAAAAAGCCTTTGAGCAACCTGTAATTTACTACCGCTACAGCAGCTATGAGGTGGTGGCGATGATGCAACTGAACAATCCAATCCACTCCATCAATCCTCTAGAGCGGGTGGTCGATCGCTATCCCTTAGTAGTCGCGCTGCATACTCCGATCTTGGAGGTGGCTCAGCAGATGGGGAGCGATCGCCTGCTGTCTCCTACCGCCACACCTGAGCCTTGTGCGCTAGTCATGGAGAAAAATTGTTTAGTCGGGCTGATCACTGCTCAGCAAATTATTCGGTTAATGGCGACTGAGGTAAATCTGCAAGGACTCTCCGCAGCCGCAGTCATGAGCGAGCTACCGATCACCCTGAACCAAGCAGACTTGGCAAATTGGAAAACTGTTGGGTCTCTTTTGCAACAACAGTCCCCTTATTTAGCCATTACAGATGAGCAAGATCAAATCGTAGGAATTGCTACGACAGAGCGTCTCTGTTTAGCACTGCTCACCTGTTTGCATGCAGACCAATCGCTAGAACAGGAGTGGGTCGCAACGACAGGACACTCAAGGCAACGGCGATCGCCCTCCACCAAAAACCAGCCTCAGCAGATAGCAGCAGCCCTACAGATTGCGAGGGTCGAGCTAGAAAATCAATTTGAAGAACGAACCGCAGCCCTGAGACACGCCAGTGATGAACTGATTGCTGAAATTGTCCATCATCGCCGTACCGAAGTTCAGCTGTCTCGCCGGACTTTCGAGCTAAAAACAATTTTTCAAGCATTTCCCGATCTGTACTTTCAAATCGATGGCGATGGCACCATCTTGGACTACCACGCAAATGACCATGACGGCTTGTATGTGCCACCAGAAGAATTCCTCTGCCAAAAAATGCGAGATATTCTGCCTGCTTCTGTCGCACAGAAAGTTCAAACTGCCATCGATCAGGTGGTAGCGACTGGCACCTTGGTTGCGGTCGAATATTCTCTACTACTACAAAACGGCAATAGACATTTCGAGGCTAGAATTCTGCCATTTCTCGATCAAAAAATGCTGGTGATTGTCCGCGATATCAGCGATCGCGTCCGTGCAGAAGCCGCCTTACGAAAAAGTGAAGCCACAACAAGAGCCTTCCTAGAAGCAATCCCAGACTTGATGATTCGCATGAATCGCGCTGGAGATTACCTAGACTTCCTACCTGCTAAAGATTTCAAAACGATCGCGCCTCATCCAGACGTGTTGGGTGGAAACATTCATGAAATCATGCCTCCAGCGATCGCTCAGGAACGGATGTTGTACGTTGAGCGAGCTTTGCAAACCGGGATTACACAAGTTTACGAATTCGAGTTGAACTTAGAGGGAGAAATTCGTACAGAAGAAGCTCGAATTGCGGTCAGCGGTGAGGATGAGGTCTTGGTGATTGTGCGAGACATTACCAATCGCAAGCAAGCAGAACTTGCCCTAAAAGCGCAAAAAGAATTTCTCCGCCAGGTCATTGATACAGTTCCCAACCTGATCTTTGTAAAAGACTGGCAAGGCAGATTTACATTGGTCAACCAAACACTGGCCGATATGTATGGAACAACCGTAGAAGATTTGCTGGGCAAAACCGATGCGGACTTTAACCCCAACCTCATAGAGGTAGAGCAATTTCTGCAAGCTGATCGAGAAGTAATTCTTTGCATGCAAGATAAAGTCATCCCTGAAGAAACAGTAACCGACGCTAAGGGACAATCTTTTTGCTTTCAAACAATTAAGAAACCCCTTCTATCCCCAGATGGCAAAGCTTACCAAGTATTAGGGGTCGCAACAGATATCACAGCCCGTAAGCAAGCAGAAGCAGATTTGCAAGCACTCAACGAAGCTTTGGAACTAAAAGTTGAGAAACGAACTAATGCTTTGCAGATTCTAAATGAACAACTCTTGACTGAAATTGCTGAGCGTCAGCGAGCAGAAAATCAGATCAAGACATCTCTGCGAGAAAAAGAAGTCTTGCTCAAAGAAATTCATCACCGAGTGAAGAATAATCTACAAGTTATTTCTAGTCTTCTAAAGTTACAAGCTGGCTATATTAAAGAGCATCATGTCTTAGAGATTCTTAAAGAGAGCCAAAATCGAGTTAGAGCGATGGCATTATTACACGAAAAGCTCTATCAATCCGAGGATCTAGCCAAAGTTAACTTCACTGAATATGTTCATAGTTTAGTAGCCAATCTATTTCGGTCTTATGGCATAAAATCGCAGACCATTACAGCAAAAATTAATATTGAAGATGTTTTATTTGATATTGATGCAGTTATTCCTTGCGGCCTCATCATTAATGAATTAGTTTCTAATTCTTTGAAGTACGCATTCCCCGGAAACCAGAAGGGTGAGGTTTGTGTGGAGCTATTGCTGACTCAGACAGGAGAATGCCAGATAGTGGTCAGCGACAATGGACTAGGCTTACCTGAGGAATTAGATTTTCAGAACACAAAATCTTTGGGCTTGCAGCTAGTCTGTATGTTAATTGAACAGCTAGAGGGAAAAATCGAACTTGATAATAGCTGTGGCACAACTTTCAAGATCACTGTACATCCAATAAAATAAACCTATTGGAACCCATAAAATGTCTGCAAAAATTTTGATTGTTGAAGATGAAAAAATAATTGCCTTTGATATAAAAAAAAGCCTAGAAGACTCAGGTTACATTGTGCCTGCGATCGCTAGTTCCGGTGAGCAAGTCATAGAAAAAATCCCTGAGGTCAAGCCTGACTTAGTACTCATGGATATTATTCTCAAGGGTGATTTAGATGGAGTTGAAGCAGCAGAGATTATTCGCGATCGCTTTGACATACCAGTGGTTTACTTAACCGCTCATGCCGACGAAACCACCCTCAAAAGAGCGAAGATTTCAGATCCCTTTGGCTACATTCTGAAACCCTTTGAAGACCGAGAACTGATTACGACTATCGAAATTGCTTTGTCTCGTCATCGAGCAGAGTCAGCAGTTCGTAAGGCTTTGCAAAAAGAAAAAGAAATCGGTGAAATCAGAGCTCGCTTTATTTCCGTGGTTTCTCATGAATTTCGTAATCCCTTAAGCACCATTTTGTTTTCCGCAGAGCTATTAGAAAAATATGAAGCCAAACTCAGTGACGAGAAAAGGCTGACCTATCTACAACGCATTCAAGCTGCTGTAAAACGCATGAGTCAGTTGTTAGATAATGTCTTGGCAATTGGGGCGACAGATGCGGGAAGACTTATCTGTCATCCAACTCCTTTAGATCTCAATCAATTTTGTCTTGAGTTAATTGAAGACCTAAAGTTTAGCTTAGGGACTGAGCATCAAATTATTTTTAAGCATCATGCTTTCTCAGAAATAGAAGAGTTAGAGGCTAATCTGCCCTGTTTAGATGCTAATCTACTCCAGCATATTTTAGCTAACTTGCTTTCAAACGCCCTGAAATATTCCCCCCCGAAAAATAGCATCAATTTCGACCTATCCTATCAACCCCGCGAAGCACCCAAGGCGGTTGTTTTACAAATTCAAGATCGTGGCATTGGTATTCCGGTTGACGATCAAGCTCAACTCTTCAGCCCGTTTCATCGAGGTACCAATGTGAGCAATATAGCTGGCACTGGACTGGGATTATCTATTGTCAAACAATGTGTTGAATCCCACAGTGGCACCATTCAAGTTATCAGCGAATTGGGTGTTGGCACCACATTTAGAGTCACTATTCCGTTGAATCATACCCCCAGTTATCCATCCTCCCCCTATGCCCAAGATTTTAGTCATTGACGATGAACAGCCATTTCGCGAGGCGCTAGTGGAACTTTTAGAGGTAGAAGGTTTCCAAGTTATTGGCGCAGAGAATGGGCAAAGGGGAGTGCAACTGGCTCAAGAACATTTGCCCGATTTAGTACTTTGCGATGTTCAAATGCCTGATTTAGATGGCTACAGCGTTTTGCGATCGCTGCGACAAAACAGCTACACTGCCACCCTACCTTTTATTTTCTTGACCGCTAAAGGAGACAAGAGCGACCTGCGTCAAGGCATGGAATTGGGGGCAGATGATTACCTGACCAAACCTTGTACAGCAATGCAGTTGCTCAATGCGATCGCAACTCGACTCAGCAAACAAGATGTCTTGAAGCAACAAGCCCAGACTCAGCTTGATGACCTGCGGCATAACATCACCGTAGCCTTACCCCACGAACTTCACACGCCCTTAAATGGGATCTTGGGCCTTTCGCAAGTGCTGATCGAGGAACATCAAGTGATTGAACGAGGAGACATCTTAGAAATTGCTAAGGACATTTATGTCTCTGCGGAGCGTCTGTATCAACTCACCCAAAAGTTCTTGCTGTATGCCGAGCTAGAACTCATTGCCAGCAACCCAGCCCGAATCCAGAACTTGCAAAAAGAGGTTTTTAGCGGCACTCAGGCAGCGATCGCGAGTGTGGCGCGGCAAGTTGCAGAGCAGGTAGAGCGGCAAAGCGACCTCCAGTTAGAGCTAGAAGATCTGCCCGTACGAATGGCAGAAAGTAGACTGAAAAGAATTGTGGAAGAATTGGTAGACAACGCTTGCAAATTTTCTCCTGCTGGAACCCCAATCCGCCTGACTACTACTCAGAGCCAGCAATCCTTTATATTCAGTGTGAGCGATCAAGGTCGTGGGATCACGCCTGAGGCGATCGCTAACTTGGGCGGCTATATGCAGTTTGAGCGCAAGATCTACGAGCAGCAAGGAGCAGGCTTGGGTCTAGCGATCGCCAAACGCTTAGTTGAGTTACACCAAGGCGAATTAGCGATCGAAAGTATCCCAGGCCAGCAGACTACGGTTCGGGTAGTTTTACCCTTAGAACAGATCAATTCCTGAAAACTGTTTGCTAGTGTCGATTCGGGCTGCTTCTCCACAGGTACGAGGGGTCGGAAAAATCTTGTCAGGGTTGGCGATGCGCTGGGGATCAAACACTTCACGGACCCAGATCATCGTTTCTAGATCCGTAGGCGTAAACATCTTAGGCATATAACAGCGTTTATCCGCCCCAACACCATGCTCCCCAGAAATGCTGCCACCGACTTCCACACAGAGCTTGAGAATATCACCGCCTAATTCTTCTACCCGCTCCAACTCGCCAGGGATGGAGTTGTCGTAGAGAATCAAAGGGTGCAAATTCCCATCCCCAGCATGGAAAACATTGGCAACTTTGTACCCATATTTCTGACCAAGGGCTTCAATTTCTTGCAAAACGAAAGGCAGTTTGGTGCGGGGAATCACACCGTCCTGAACATAATAGTCTGGGCTAAGCTTGCCTGCTGCTGCAAAGGCGGCTTTACGACCTTTCCACAATTTCAAGCGTTGTTCTGGGTCAGTGGCGATCGTGACGCTGCGGGCTCCATTGTGGCGACAGATCGCTTCCACACGCTGGCTACTCGCCGCCGCTTCAACTTCTACCCCATCCACTTCGACTAAAAGTACAGCCGCCGCATCGCGGGGGTAGCAGCCCGTGGCCACCACATCCTCCACCGCATTGATGCTGAGGTTGTCCATGATCTCCATGCCACCGGGGATAATGCCAGCACTAATGATGTCCGAAACGGCTGCACCCGCTGCCTCTACATTGGTAAAGTCTGCCAACAAAACTCGGACGGCTTCTGGTTGTTTCAGAATTCTCAATGTGACTTCTGTGGCAATCCCTAAGGTGCCTTCGGAGCCGACAAACAGCCCCGTCAAGTCATAGCCTGGTGTCTCAGCCACCTCTCCACCCACTTCCACGATCGAGCCGTCGGGCAAAACTAGCTTGAGACCGAGAACATGATTGGTCGTGACGCCATATTTGAGGCAATGAACTCCGCCAGAGTTCTCCGCGACATTGCCACCGATAGAACACACAACTTGGCTGGAGGGGTCAGGGGCGTAATAAAAGCCTGCACCGCTCACGGCTTGCGTAACCCAGCTATTGATGACTCCGGGCTGCACCACAATGCGTTGATTGGGTAAATCCACTTGCAAAATCTTTCGCATCAAAGCCGTGACGATCAGAACACAGTTCTCGGTCGGTAAAGCCCCACCGGACAACCCTGTGCCTGCGCCTCTGGTGACAAAAGGTAGCTGCTGGCGATCGCAAATCTTCACTACCGCTGCCACTTCTTCTGTAGTCCGAGGCAAAACTACCACAGCCGGACGTTGTCGATAGCTCGTTAGGCCATCACACTCGTAAACCAACAATTCTTCCGGTCTACGGACGACCCCCTTTTTGCCCACTACGGTTTCAAATTGTTTGATCACCGCTGACCAGTCCTGAGTTTTGTCACGGGTGATCATGCAAGTTACTCCTTTCTTTAGGCTCTCGTCAGGTCTTGAATTATGTCCCTATGCCTATTGTGACAGGAATTCTGTCGTCTCTGAACCAAACCACTCATCCAGAAACTAATAATGATGCTTCCGTAATCACTGGGTAGCAGCCAGAGTCAAGTTGCTTTAAACTAACAAGCTTGAGCTCTTGACTGAAAGGGAGAAGCAAAAGGTATGTTGAGAAGATCAGCCTTGATTTCCTTGGCCGTTTCACTCTTTTTAGCGAGTTGCAATGGAGCCTCCAAGCCGATTAGTCAGTCAGAAACTTACGCCTGGAGTGTACAAGGGGTAGACGGTGAAAAAACTAGTTTTGTTTGTAAGAAAATAGATATTGTCATCTATGCCAGCAAAAAGGCGGGTTCTAACATGAACTCTACTGTCGTAGATGAAAAATACTGCGCTAATTTACCAAAACCTGGTGCCTAGCTTAATTCGCCCCCACTATTCCTAAAGCTTGTGATGCAGAAAAGCGATCGCTCTCGTCGAAAACAAGAGGAGCGATCGCTTTTTGTGTCTGTGCATTTGTATCTACGTAATTGTGAGCCTACTTTAGTGAGTAAGCACTTAAGGGCACAATGCCGAGCTTCTGCCGCACCAACTCTAGAGGAGTTTCCCAGTCAGACTCAATATCCCACTCAACAATATGTTTAGCTAACCGACCCGTTTTGATGCTTTGGGCCACCTCTTTCAAATTGCATTTACGGGTCAGTAAACCAGCAATGACCAAGATGGCGCTAGAAGGCCGAAACACTTGACTGCGAACAAACGCTTGCAGCACAAATTCATCATGTTCTGAGGCAGATAACCCCGTGAGCACATGCCAAATATCATGGGTGCGCTGAACCCAATCTCCTGAATTGAGCGGGTCAAAACCATTCTGATCGAGAAAATGAGCAACTTCGCGACCTAGGGTGCCATCAGGTAACTGACGCAAGAACTCTATGTCTAGCGAAAATTTTTCGTTGGCACGAACTTGCGGATTAATAATTTGGGCCAGTTTTAAGACCACTTCTGTGCGTAAATCTTGCATAGTGACGATTCTGTAACTGTCTATCAGGCTCTCTGCGTATTTCTACAGGATCTGATTTAGTAGTTACGGAAAAAATTCATTTCTTTTAGATAAGATCTTTTTGAAGAGAAACACTAATTCTTCTCAGATCCTTTTGCGGATAAGCTTTTCAAAGCTTAAGCAGTTCCAAGTAAGTGAAAAAGTCAGCTCTCTGCACCTCCGTGCTAATACGAGGTTTGGCTAACACGGAACCAAGGCAGTACTGGAAAGAATCTTTAAGAGCAAATGAGCGGCAGTTATTAAAGCTACAAAACCAAAGCTAGAGATTACGGTCTATGACTCTTACAGTTATTCTGAGAAACCCGCTCCTGAGCAGGATAGAGGCTGTATCTGATTAAGCTGAGTTCTCTCAATGGCAATCAACATTGGCACAAAAGTGTTTAACTAAATCCAAGTGCTGATCTGGCACAAGTACAGATTCGGCAATCGTGTTTTGTTGAGCGAGCCAGCTGTATGAGAACTAATCTTGGCTTTGTAGCGAAAGTAATGGTGATTTCAGCGCTGATCGCGATCGCCATCAAATATGCGGCATCCCTGTCAGCCATACCCACAATGCCCAGAAATGTACTTGTATTATTTGTGGTGTTGCTTCCAACGTTTGCCTTAGCAATGGCTTTAGGTTGGCGCGCTTGGCGGCAGCGATCGCTATCTTGAACTTCAAACTCGTCTGAATTGCTGAACCTAAACAGCAGCGATTCTCGATAAATTCTGGACAAACTCTGGCTAGACAAATCCTTTTATGCGAACGATTACTGAAATTAACGACAAAATTAGCCGACAAGCTGCCGTAGTTTGCACAGCGGAAGAAGTCAAAGCCAGAGTCGCAGAAGTTGGAGTGGCCCAAACAGCCAAAACCGTGGATGTGGTCACAACAGGTACGTTTGAGCCAATGGAATCATCGGGAGCCATCCTGAACCTGGGCCATACTGACCCACCGATTAAGATTCGGCAATGCTGGCTCGATGGAGTTTTGGCTTATTCAGGATTCGGTGCGGTTGATCTCTACTTAGGCGCAACCCAGGTGGTCGATTACCCTGGCATGGCAGAGGCCGCTGATGGGGAAGAAAATCGCGAAAGAGGTGGGGGACATGTCATCGAAGATTTGATTGCCGGTAAACCTGTACAACTGAGAGCTTTAGGACAAGTGACAGACTGTTATCCAAGGGCTGCTTTTGAGACGACGATTACCCGTGACACTATTAACCAGTTTTACTTATTCAATCCCCGCAACCTATACCAAAATTTCATTGTGGGGGTGAATGGAGGCGATCGCCCACTTTTTACTTATCTAGGCCCTTTACAGCCTCGCCTAGGCAATGCAGTTTATTCCAACCCAGGTGCAATTTCACCCCTACTGAATGACCCAGACTTAGAACTAATTGGCATTGGCTCTCGCATTTTTCTAGGCGGTGGCACGGGCTACATCGCTTGGGAAGGCACCCAACACTTCCCGCTGCAAAAGCGCTTGCCTAACCGGGCTCCCATCGGCCCTGCGGCCACACTAGCCTTAATTGGGGATGCCAAAGAAATGGATTCGCGTTGGGTCAGGGGTTGCTACTTTAAAAACTACGGCCCCTCGCTCATGATGGGAGTTGGCATACCATTACCTGTCCTCCACGAAGAAGTCATCGCTCGCTGTGCCGTGCAGGATAAAGATTTAGTCGCACCCATTGTCGATTTCTCAATTCCTCGCCGCGTCCGCCCCACCTTTGGCTTAATCAGTTATGCCCAACTCAAATCGGGGCGAATTACGATTGATGGCAAACCTGTCCGTGTGGCTTCCTTGGCTAGCATCTTTCTGTCGCGCCAAGTTGCCACAGAGCTAAAGCAGTGGATTGAGGCAGGCAAATTCTTGCTCAGTGAATCGGTGGCTCCCATTCCTCAAGACCGCGCTTTTATGCCCCAAAATTTGTGGGGTTCTCAGGTGAGCCTAGATTAACTGGGATCAGCTCATAAATCAGGTCATAAATAAACAAGGGGAGACATTGTCCCCCCTTCTAGATGCATTGATAATGAATGAGTTCGGTTAACTTTCGCAAGCAAAAACTAACCTTTCAACCTACTGTTGCAAAAACTAACTTTATTCGGGTTGCGGGTCTGAACTGTCCTTCCGCTTTACAGGCTTAGGCAAGGGTGCCTTTCTGACTGGTGCGACTCCGGCACTACCCCCAGCATTACCTATAGGACGTGTGTTCGGACGGCTGGGACGTTGCCCATCTCTGGGTCTTCTGGCACCAGCGCCTCCTCCGCTGGGCCTTTCGTGGGCTTGGCGCTTGCGCGGAGGCAACAGACCGATAGAGGTGCCATCGCGGATCACTAAAACGTCGCCTTGACGATAGGTGTTTAAATCCCAGAAGTGGCCAACTGCTTTACCCGCTAAATTACCCTGAAGTAATAACTTAAAAGTTTTCTCCTCATCGGCATCTTTGCGAGGAGACTGTCTAATTTTGACAATAATTCGCTCCTCGTCAGGAGCTTGATAAATTACCTCACCCCGAATTGAGAAATAGCCATCTTCATGCTCAGTGGAAGCTGCTCCTCCGGCGGTACTAGCCTCCGTCGGCTCCTGAGTAGCGGGTTGGTCGGTGCCTTCATCAGCCTGATTTAGTTTCTCTGGCTCCCAAACTCCCACTATTTGAGCATGCAAATTTGCCTCTTTTTCCCTAGTACGCGGATACACAACCCAGAGGTGCTCTTGTTCTAGGTCTAAGTGCTTTCTGACCAAGC
Source organism: Trichocoleus desertorum ATA4-8-CV12 (assembly GCA_019358975.1). NCBI lineage: Bacteria > Bacillati > Cyanobacteriota > Cyanophyceae > Leptolyngbyales > Trichocoleusaceae > Trichocoleus > Trichocoleus desertorum. The sequence goes on along the minus strand of JAHHIL010000014.1, from coordinate 69,030 downwards.
TCATCACCCGACCTAGTAACACAGCGTCAATGGCGGTGCCATCAGAGGTGACTAGATTGCCACGGGTAAAGTGGTCTGGCGATGCAACGTATCGCCCTCGAATTAAGCCAATCGCCCGATATTGCTTGGGTTCGCTTGGAGGAGGGATGGGTTGTTGCCGCATAACTGATGCCTGCTCGGATAGTTCGTCACCCTCGCTAGAGGAGACTAGGTCGGCAGAACTCTTGGCCCCAGGGACCGCAGGAGCAGTCGGTGGAGTCAGTTCTGCTGCATTTACAGTCGAAGCTAATTCTGAGGTCATTTCAGATGGTTGATCTGCTGGAGTCTGTAAAGGGGTGGGAGCAGTAGATGAACTTGAAGTCTGCTCATGGGCAATGTCTGAACCCAAGTTGGAAGTTGGGTCAGAGGCAGGCGAAGCCTGATGAGATGATACAGACTCAGGGGGCTTATGGGGCCGCTTGGGAGAGGAACTCATAGATGTTGTTTGCAGACAGGAGGCATGATTGCATCAGTCTGCTTATTTTACTGAATGCAATCACTCTACGGACCGATCCGCAAAGTTTCTGCAATCTTTAATTGTAATTAGTGATTTAAGCAACCCTTGCGTAAATTCTCGCAAAGTGTAGAAGTGTCTAGCACAAGATTCTGGGTCTGTAAGTTCATAAACTATGCCGCTAGGAATTCAATCTAGCTCTGTCAAGGTCTTTTTTGCGGATGAAATAAAATTAAAAACTTTCTAGGTTTGGAGCGATCGCGCTACCGAGTGCTTCCTAATGGTGCTGGCTGAAAGCAAAGGTCTGCCCCCTAGACCGTTAAAATGTTCGTAGAGTTCAAGGCAGTTGTGTGACTGAGAAGCGGCGTCGCTGGATCATTAATGTTGTGCTAATTCTGGCAGTCGTTGCCTTTGTCGGCTTTTCTCTGTTCCCGCTCCTAGGGGATGCTTTTAAGGCCGATCGCTCTGGGGGTGAGCCAACTCCCTCCTCAGCTCAAGCCACGCCAAGCGCAAAGCAGGAAGAATTGAAGGCTCAAGTCAAAGGATATGAGGCCGTTTTGCAGCGAGAACCAGACAACCAAACGGCTTTACGGGGGTTGGTAGAGGCGCGGCTGCAACTACAAGACATCAAGGGTGTAGTAGAGCCTTTAGAAAAGCTGGCCAAGCTGAATCCTGACCAAAGTCGCTATGGAGTGTTGCTGGCCCAAGCTAAGCAGTATGCAGGCGATCGCGAAGGAGCGGCAGAAGCGTATCGCACCCTTTTGACCGCACAGCCAGGAGATATGATCGCGTTGCAAGGGTTGGTGGGCTTGCTAATTGAGCAGAAACGACCTGAAGCTGCGGTGGGCTTGCTGCAAGACACCCTCAAAAGTGCCGATGAAGCGAATCAGGTGAAACCCGGAAGCGTAGATGTGCCCTCAGTTCAGTTGCTACTGGGGCAGGTGTACGCGGAGCAAAAACGCTACGATGAAGCGATCGCGATTTACGACGAAGCAATCAAGAGCAGCGGCAAAGATTTCCGTCCCGTGTTAGCCAAAGCCCTTGTCTTCAAGCAGCAGGGTAAGGATGAAGCCGCCAAACCCTTGTTCAACTCTGCCATCAGCCTAGCGCCCGCTGAATACAAAGATCAGATTAACCAACTGGCTAGTGGTAAACCGCCAACACCACCCACAGCAGCCCCGACCACTGCGCCGAATCAGGCACCTATCAATACCCCAACGCCTCAACCCTCCCCTGTTGCACCTTAAAAGGTAAGGAGGAAGGATGAGGGATGAAGGATGAGAGGAGCCATAAATCAGAAGTTCAACAGAGCAGGCGTAAACTCTTACTTTAACTTCCTGCCCTTCTGACTTCTGGCTCCTGGCTTCTCAATCTAGTGATTCCCTTCTAACCAGGCAACTCCGGCAAAAACGAGGAAGAGCAAGCCACCTACAGCGGTCATGAATCGTTCAGAGATGCGCTGACAGAGCATGCGGCCACTGAATACGGCGATCGCGGCACAAATGGCATGACCCAGAATTGCTCCTAAAGTGACACCAATCGGATTTTGAGCCGCAGATAGAAAAATGGTGGCGAATTGCGTGCGATCGCCCCATTCAGCGACGAAAGTCAGCGAGAAAGCCTCAATGCAAATGGCTAACCAAGTTTGGCGCTGAGGTAACTTTTCTTCCGCTTCCTTAACCACATTCATGGCTTCTTCGGCTTCGTCACAGGCGTTCTCGGCAGGCATTTGCTGAGCGTCATACAAGAGCTTCAGCCCAAAGCCAGCGAGTAAAATGACTTCCAGATAGTGCATCAGGGTCTTGGGAAACAGGGAAACCGTTTGCCCCAACAGCACAGACAAAATAGTCATGAGGGCAAGCGCTAAAACTGCACCCGTAAACACCCACCGACGCGGGTGACGCATCGCTAAAATTGCCGCGATAAAGAAAGTTTTGTCTCCTAATTCGGAAACCGTAATTAGCGATAACCCAGCGGTAAAGGCTGTTAGCACTGACTCAAGCTCCTCAACATCTCTCTAGCCCTGAGGTGGCTTAAGTAGAGCAAAAGACCCCACTAAGCTCACCACAGATGTGAACTTAGTGAAGGTCTCGCTTCCAAGTAATCTAAAAACTTGTCACCTGAACCAGGCTTATCGCCAGTATGTTGATTCAGATGGGCTAGCTATTCTCTGCTAGCAGCTACTCCCCTTCAAACTAGAGTAATTATACATGGATTTGCGAGTTTCGCGATCGCCCAACTATAAACTAGGCCAAGCCTTTAAAGAGAGAACAAGCAGTAGTAAATGAGGCAACGGCTTCGGAAAACTGTTCGTTGCGTTCCATTAGGCCCATGTGTCCGGCGGGGCGAAGAAACTTTAATTCGGCGTTGGGAATCTGACTGCTCATGTATTCGTGGGCAGCGGGCACAGTAGCAATATCTGAACGACCTGCAATGACGAGCGCTGGCACATCAACCGTTGGTAGCGTGGCTTGCTCCTCGTAGCGCAACATCGCTAACACACCTCGCGCTAAGATGCCTGGTTGAGCAATCAGTCCTAGAATCGTGGAGAAATTGAGCTGACCGCGCGTTTCTCGTCCGGTAAATCCAGAAATTTCAGTGGTGATGTGCATGGAACCGTTGAGGTAGCTCAAGCCACTGATTAGCCAAAACAGCGGTGATAACCAAATGGTTAGGTGTAATAGCGGCTCTATTAAAGGTTTCTGGAGTGCTTGTAAAAAGCGGCTGAGAATTGCGGTTTTTAGCGGGTTTGTATAGGTTGTATCTACCAAAACGATGCCAGCAACGCGATCGCGCAACTGCTCCCGAAACAAGCGGCAAAAGGTGAGGATGATCATGCCACCCATGCTGTGCCCGAGGAGTATCGCTGGCCTGTCTCCTGCCACTGACAACACTGCTTCTAGGTCACCAGCAAATTTTCCTAGGGAGTAGTCTTCGTTTTGCGGCTTTTTAGATTTACCGAGTCCTGGTAAGTCCCAAATTACTAAACGAAAGCGATCGCCCAGTTGTCGCTTGGCGTAGTACCAAACAGTGCTATTCGGTCCCCAACCGTGGGTGAAGATAATCGGTTGAGCATCGACGGGACCGTAAAACTCAACATGAATTTCGCTGCCATCCGGTCGAGGAATCTTGCGAACCGCATTACTGCGAATGGCTTTAGGTTCATCCTTGCCAGGACGGCGGAAGAGTAGGAGTGGCAGGAAACCTACAAATGACCAAAGGGTCATCAGTGAACCTGCGATCAACCAGTTGTTTGAGATTAAATCCCCTTCATACCATTCGTGCAGAATGTAGATTCCGCCGCCTAGCAGCGCGATCGAGAAAAGTCCTGCCAGCCATCGCAGCAGAAAATCGAGGGGCGTAAATATCATGGTTGACCTCTTGGCTCCGACTCCTAAACAAATGCCTTGCGACATTGAGAAGTACGTTAGAAGCAATGCCTCAACCTAAGCAACCACCAGAAGTTAGAACTCTCCATAGCCCCGTAGGGTGCGTGCAATGCACCGGATTAAATTCATGGGCTTGGCGCACAAAAAAAGGTGAGCGATCGCCCACCTTACAATTACGAACTACGAATTAATTAAGTATCATCGCGATCGCGCTTCTTGTTGGCTTTTTCGGCGCGGGCTTCTGCTTCGGCCATGACGGTTGCCATTTGCTCCACCATTTCTCCAGGGTAGTTTTCTAGAACTTTAGTGGAGAGAGAAATACGGCCTTGGGTCGCATCCAAATCTACGATCATGGCTTGGATGGGTTGGCCCACTTCAAATAGTGCAGCGAGAGATTCGATAAAGCGATTGCTCACTTGGTTGATGTGGAGTAGCCCCGTGGTGCCGCTGAAGTCTACAAATACACCAAACGGCTTGATGCTGGTGACTTTTCCTTCTGCCAGTTGTCCGATTTGCAGGTTGCTCATGCTAGCTGCACGAGTTGCCATCCGGTTAGAGAGGATGAGTTTGTTGCGGTTGGGGTCAACTTCTAGGAAGCTTGCAGTGAGAGTTTGGCCTTTGAGGGCTTCCAGGTCGTTGCGCTCTACCAAGTGCGATCGCGGAATAAAGCCCCGCAGACCGCGCACATCCACGGTGACGCCGCCTTTGTTGGTACCTGTGACGCGCACCTGCACTGACTGGCTACTGTTTTGCAGCTCAGCCACTTCTTCCCAAACCCGATTCATCTCTAGACGGCGGCGAGACAATGTCACCTGACCATCTGCATCTTGGTCACGAATAATGACGAATTCTTGTTCTTCGTTCAGCGGCAGAACTGCCGATAAATCTGTAACCCGTCTCAAGGCAGCTTCTTCAGTTGGTACAAAGGCGAGAGATTTACCACCAATGTCCACATAAGCGCCATTCGCTTCATAGTTGAACACTTTTCCTCGCACAACTTGACCTGATTGAAATCCGTAGTCATGTTGTTCCAAGGCTCTCGCAAAATCATCCATCGAAAAGGACGGAGTAGCTTGAGAACGGGGCGATTGTGAAGTCATATGAGATTGAACAGTGAAAATAATGAGATGAACTGAGGCAATAATTCTCAGTCCCACTTGCTCTAAGGTATCGCGCTCAGATGCAACTGAAGGCTTTCCGTCAGGACTCTTCACGAAGCATCGTCAACGGCAGAAAGTGGGTTTCCCCAATATAGTCAATTCTTCGGCGATTCAGGACAGTTGGGAAAAAGTCTATCCTAGGGGTGATAAGCGCTTGAGGCATTCCGGTGGCTGCTGACTCTGTTTGGATTGTGGGGCCAACCCGTAGCGGTAAGACGACTGATTTGGTAAACCAGTTCAAAGCTTGGGTGCAAGCGGGGTTAGACCCAAACGGCGATCGCCAAACAGAACCCACTCTCAAAGCGGGGCATCCAGTTTCGGAGCGATTGCAACAATTGATGGTAGAGCGATCGCAACGAGCCCGGATGCAAGAAACGGCCTCCGCCATTTTGGTGTTTGCTGCCACCGGGGATAACCGTCTGGAACTAGTCGATCGCCTGACTTCAGCGACGCAAGGGGAATGCCCCATTCAGTCGGCTACACCAATCGGTTTCTTCCAAGATGAAGTGCTGTTGTTTTGGCCGTTGTTGGTAGAGCAGTTGCAACTGAAAGCGCAATTTCCCGTGCGGCTCCGACCGGAAAATGAGCAAGAACTGGCAACTCGGTTGTGGCGATCGCAACTGACTCCAGAAGTGCTGCAACGCTCCGGTGTGGGAGAGTATCGGCTAGTGCGGCGGCTTTTAGATTGGTTACAACTGGCGGCTCTGGCGGGCATTGCCACGGAGAATATTCCTGGCATTCTTGAAGTGGGACTATCGGGACAAGATTGGGCTTTGTTTGGCGAGTTGTTATGTCAGTGGCGCAGTTGGTGCTTAGATCGCGGCTTGCTCACCTACGGTTTACTCTGCGAACTGTACTGGCGCTATCTCTTGCCCAACCCCACCTATCAGCAACATTTGAGTCGGCGTTATCAAGCAGTCCTAGCCGATGATGTGGACAATTACCCAGCGATCGCTCGGCAGTTGTTTGAATGCTTGCTGGATCACGGTGCTGTAGGTGCGTTTACTTACAACCCTAAGGGTGGCATTCGTCTGGGACTGGGCGCTGATCCGCAGCATTTAGCAGATCTGGCAACGCGATGTCAGGTAGTAGAACTTTCCGCCAGCGTCAATCCTGGCTTAGCGAATCAGGTGGGTTTATCTGTAGTGGAAGTCGTCACCGATCCCTTATTTCTCACTCAGCTACCAGAAGCAGTGCAATCGCTACAAACCACTTCTCGCGCTCAGTTATTGCGGCAAACGGCTCAAGCGATCGTGGAAGCTGTAGAGTCAGGGCAGGCGCAACCCCACGAAATCGCCGTGATTGGCCCCGGTGTGGACGCGATCGCCCGTTACACCCTGCGAGAAATTTTGGGTAAACATGGCATCGCCGTCGAGTCGATCAATGATCAGCGCCCCTTAGCCAGTTCCGCAATGGTGCGAGCTTTACTGACGCTGCTCACTTTGGTCTATCCCAACTTAGGCCGACTGATCAACCGAGACGCCGTCGCCGAAATGCTAGTCGTCCTCAGCCAAACTCCTCAACCCAAACCCCCAGATCCAAGCAACACTAGCGCCTCTTCTTTTCATCCTTCCTCCCTCCTCCTTCATCCTTGTATAGACCCCGTCCGTGCTGGCCTCCTAGCCGATCACTGCTTTGAACCGCACCCCGATCGCCCCCGCTTACTCCCCACCACCGAATTCCCCCGCTGGGATCGCTTGGGTTACGAAGCTACCAAAGCTTATGACGAGATTGTGCAGTGGATCGAAACTCAGAAGGTGCAACAAGAACAACGCTTAGTTCCAGGAGCGATCGCGATTCTCGACCGAGCGATGCAAAAGTTTTTGTGGAACGGCAGTCACCTGCCCTTTGACCAACTGGCGACCCTGCGAGAACTGATGGAAACGGCGCAGCACTACTGGGAAGTGGACGCACGGCTACGACAAAGCGAGAATGCAGACACACCCGCGTCAGTCACGGTGGGCAACTTTATTCAACTGTTGCGGGGTGGCACGATCACCGCCGACCCTTATCCGGTGCGGAGTAGCAGAGCTGCCAACCCAGCCGTGACCCTGGCGACGATTTTTCAGTACTGCTCCAACCGTCTATCTCATCGTTGGCAATTCTGGCTCGATGCGGGTTCGCCCCGTTGGCTGACAGGCTCAGAAACGTTGTTTGGTGCCCCTTTGTTTTTGCAAAACTGGTCGAGTACGCCTTGGACAGAGGCAGATTCGATGGCTGCTCTAGAGCGACGGTTGCAACGGATTTTGCTGGATTTGTTGGGTCGAGCTGGCGATCGTGTGTTTCTCTGCCATAGCGACTTGGCAACGAATGGTCAAGAGCAAATGGGCACGCTGCTGTCGTTGGTGAATGCTTCGGTGCCAATGGTGACAGAACCGATGGTGGCAGAAGAGACACTTATGGCAAGTTCAGCCAGCTCTTGATTTCCTGCACCAGCCACAAACACTCAGCCCGACTCAAACCTTCCCCGAAAGAGTACTCTCGCATCCCTGCTTGAATCGTGATTCTGCGTCGAGGTTCCGCTCCAGCCGCCACCTTAGATTCAGCGCTATCTAAAAAGATGTCCTCAATCTCAGCAATACTGCCATCGGGACTTTCGGGGATATAGCCCAGGATTTTTCTATAAATGACAAAACAGTGTTTATCAAAGTAAACGCGAGTCGGGCAAACGGAGGTGTAGGTCAAAAAGGAGAGCGTCAGCGACAAAATTAAGTAGCCAAAGGCCCAATCCCAATAACCTCGGCTCAGTGCAATCAAAAACGAACAGACAAAAAAGAATAAACCCAACGACAAAAAAGGCAAGGTAAATCCTGTGCCTCGCGCCGGAATTTCCACTTGTAGCTCCGTTGCAGCCTTGCGGAGTTGGACCTTGGTGCCCTCCGGCTGTTTTGTCAGTGCAGTAGAGTTTGGGCGCGATCGCTCCTGTTGCTGCAAACCTGATTCCAACGCAGCCAAAGCCTCACGTGCGGTACTAAAACGGTTTTCCGGAGCAGGTTCCGTTAGGCGATCGATCCAGTCGAGCAATTGAGGATTGAGACTAACGCGATCGCGCCATTGCAACCGCAAATCTTTCTGAGGTAAATCAGCAGGAGCAACGCCTGTAACTAGGTGAATCAAAGTGGCTCCCAAGGCATAGAGATCGGAAGCAGGAACGGCACGACCGCCAAATTGCTCTAGAGGCGTATAACCGTAAGTTCCCACCACAGTAAACGTAGAGCCTTCCGCAGCGGCTCGGTCTTGCACCGCCCCAAAATCTACTAAATAAATCTCACCATCATCGCCCCAGATAATATTGCTGGGTTTGATGTCTCGGTGCAGCACTGGAGGGCTAAGTTCGTGCAGGTAGATCAACGTTTCCAGAATTGCTGTGGCAATATCGCGAAGCTCTAACTCGGTAAACTTCTCACCTTGAACGATTAACTCTTTGAGAGATGCGCCAGGGATATACTCCTCTACCAGAGCAAACCACAGCGGCTTCTCTTCTAGGCAAAAGTAATCGTAATATCGGGGAATGCGGGGATGATCTAACTGTTCCAGGACTTGTGCTTCTCGCTCAAACAGCTTCACATGCTCCCATTGGGTGCTCCCTTCAACGGCTAGTAGTTTAATAATGACCTGGTTGGCGGCATCCTCCGGTTCCGCTAAGTCATCTGCTAACCAAGTCTGCCGTACAGGATGATCGTTGAATTGGGCTTGGAGTTGATAGCGATCGCCAATCACCTGTTGTAGCTGTAGCATTACTGAGCCGCACCTGGAGCTTGTTCTTCTCCAATCTAGCGGAATCAAGTTATCGACGCTCCAACCCTAACCAGCTTTTAATTTCTTGAGCAATCCAAACACACTCCACCCCACTTAAACCGAGCCCAAAAGAAAAGCGCTCAGTTTGAGTTTGAATCGTAACCATTTCCTTTGCTTTGTTGCTGTCAGGCAATATTTGTAGGCTTTGGAATACATCTTGAATCTCTTTAGAAGAGTCTTGACGTTTACTAGCTATCCATCTATTTGACCGCCATACCTGAATCGAAAAGATCCCTTGGGTAATAAGAATTTTTTCTTGATCAGAGACATTTAGGAAGTAGCTGAATAACACGGGCAAAAAGATGCCACTAAAGATGGCGAACCCAGGAAGGGATGGAGCAAAAAAGAAAATAAAAAAAGGCAATGTCATGCTTCCCATGAGAAGTGCAACAACTGCTCTTGACCAGGATTGAACTTGTGCTCCTGGTGTTGCCCAAAACGGCTGTTTGATGGGAGGAAGCACGATCATAAGCTGTTTTTTAGTCCTCTGGACCTTGACACCGGTACTGGTAGGCGGGCTGAGTTTGCGGCTCGTGGTGTTGGACAAACTACCTGATTTGAGTGCATCTAGGGCTTGTTGAGCTTGGCTAAAGCGTTGCTTGAGGGAGGGTTCTATGAATTTTCCAATCCAAGTCAGTAAGCGATCGCTGGCACTGGTGCGATCGCGAAATTCAATCGTCAGATCAGATTGAGGCAAGTCGGCAGGAGCCACACCCGTCAGCAAATGCACCAAAGTTGCGCCCAGGGCGTACAAGTCGGAAGCAGGGACAGTGCGACCGCCAAATTGCTCCATCGGGGCATAACCGTAAGTTCCTACCACAGTAAACGTTGCCCCCTCAGCCGTTGCGCGGTCTTGCACCGCCCCAAAGTCAACCAAGTAAACGTTTTGGTCGTCTCCCCAGATTAAGTTGCTGGGCTTAATATCGCGGTGGAGGACAGGCGGGTTGAGTGCGTGCAGGTAAATCAGAATTTTCAGCACTGAAACCGCGATTTTGCGAACTTCGGTTTCGGTAAATTTTTTGCCTTTGTTAAGGAGATCCTTGAGCGAATCCCCAGGAATATAATCCTGCACTAGCCCAAACCAGAGCGTTCGGTCATCTATGGCAAAAGAATCTCGGCACTTGGGGATGCGGGGGTGATCGAGTTGCTTCAGAACTTGGGCTTCGCGTTCAAACAGCTTCAAGTCATCCCACTGCACATCCCCGCCAAAAGTGAGGAGCTTGATAATCACAGGCTCTGGGGGCGCTACTTGTAAATCCTCAGCCAGCCAGGTTTGCCGTCCTGCATTCTGCCCTAGTTTTTGTTTGAGTTGGTAGCGCTCCTGAAGCACCTGGTCTGCTTGCAACATCAGATGGTGGTTATGAACCTTGGAGAATTGACATTCCCAATCTAGCCGCAGATTTGCTGAGTTCCAAAAATGTGAAGTTTTAGCGCTAGCTAGCAGCTTTTAGGGTTGTCTCAAATAGTTGCAGCACTTTCGGCCAAGCATCTTGAGCGGCCTCTGAGTTGTAGCTGGCTCGCTGATCACAGAAGAAGCCGTGTTCAGCTTCGGGGTAGCGGAAGACCTGATGCGGAATTTGATGCAACTTGAGAGCAGCTTCGATCTTTTGCACTTGCTCTGGAGGAATACTAGTATCTTGCTCGCCAAAGAAGGCGTACAGGCTCCCTTGAATTTCACCTGTGCGGCTGACGGTGGGCAGACTACCCCCTGGAGTCATCGTAGCAATCCCAGCGCCGTAGAAGGAAGCAGTGGCTTTAATGTCGGGTAAAGTTGCTGCTAGGTAAGCCACATGACCGCCAAAGCAGAAACCAATACAGCCAATGCGATCGCCTACCACATTGGGCAAGCTCTTCAGATAGTTAATCGCGGCTTGAATATCGCCCAGCAGCTCGCTGGCTTTGGTTTTGTCCTTGTACTCTCTGCCAACTTGAATGTCTTCTGGTGTATAGCCCGTTTCAAATCCCGGTGCTTGGCGCTGGTACAAAGCAGGGGCGATCGCGACATATCCTTGTTTCGCGATCCGCTCAGTCACATCCCGGATATGCGAGTTCACGCCAAAAATTTCTTGCAGTACCACAACGCCAGGAAACGTCCCGGTAGCGCTGGGCTGAGCTAGATAAGCGGCGATCGCTAAGTCACCGCTAGAAATCTCGACCTGTTGAGTTTGAATTTCTTGATCTGCCATATACCATTCAACTTGAGTGAAGTGCCCCTCCAAATTCTAGAGGAAGAAATTTATTTAGCTGCATCCAGCTAGAAAGCTAGGGCGATCGCTGACTCATGCCATCGGGTGAACCAATCTAGGGAAGCGATTAATCGCGATCGCCCCTCATACTGGAGTGGTTTTGTTCCTACTTTTCGTTCCTATTGGCAGACAAAACACTTTTTTAATAAAAGTTACGACCTAGAGCTTAATAACCTTCGATAATCAAGAACAGCACCGAGTCACACTCATATCCCCTACTGGTTAGTCTATTGTTAGTTTCTGTATCGGGGCTTCTGGAGGCTTTGGCATGATCCAGTTTCATATTCAACCGGATAGTGAAATTCCGGCGTCAACCCAACTCTTCAACCAAATTCGCTTCGCGATCGCCTCGCGGCAGTTTCCACCAGGGCACCGTTTGCCGAGTACCCGCCAGCTCGCCATGCAGACTGGATTGCATCGCAACACGATCAGCAAGGTCTATCGCCAACTAGAAGAAGCGGGATTTGTGGAGTCTATTGCTGGCTCTGGCATCTACGTGCGGATTCAAGGAGATGAGGGATCTTCCAAACAGCGATCGCCCCTGTTAGAGCAGTATCCTCAAGCCCATAAATTGATTCGGCAAAACTTAGATGAATTGCTGAAGCAAGGCAGTTCTTTGAATGAAGCGCGAGAGCTGTTTTTAGCTGAAGTGGACTGGCGACTCCGGTGCAGCGCGCGAGTTTTGGTCACGGCTCCCACTCAAGATATTGGGGCGGGAGAACTGATGGTGCGCCAACTAGAGCAAGAACTCCAAATTCCTGTACAACTAGTGCCAATGGAGGAGTTAGAATCAACCCTGGCTCAAACTCGCTCCGGAACGGTCGTTACTAGCCGCTACTTTATTGGCGACGCAGAGGCGATCGCGGCTCCCAAATCAGTCCGGGTAATTCCAGTTGATATCTACGACTACGCCCAAGAAATTCAAGTCATTCAGAAGCTTTCGAAGGATAGTTGCCTAGGTTTAATTAGTCTCAGTTCTGGGATTATCCGCGCGGCTGAAGTGATTATTCACAGCTTGCGGGGAGATGACGTGCTGGTGATGACTTCGCAGTTGGAAGACACCTACAAGCTCAATGCGATCGTGCGGAGTGCTCAAATTATCATCAGTGACCAAGCCAGTTTTTCGATCGTGAAAGCGACGGTAGCGGCGGCGAGAGAGGATATTATTCGCCCTCCTCAGGTGATCTGTTGTGAAAACTACATCAACACTAAGTCAATTAATTTACTCAAACGAGAATTGGGCTTGGAATAGTTCGCCTCAGGGAGAGCGATCGCAATGAGCACCCTGAAAGATGACTTATGTAACGTTAAAGTAATTGTTTTGTAACGGGATATTTCATCCTATTTAGAAACGTTGAGAAGTTGTCCAAAAATTGAGCCGCGAATTAACTTAGGAATTTAAAGGAATACCTAGAGAGCCATCATGAATAACATACAGAAATATCGTTTTATCTGTACTCTGACCTTTGGGGATATTTACGGTCAAATTATTGTTTGGTTAATTGTGATTTTCTTAAGTTTGGCGGCAGCGTTGGCTTTGATGGGTGCCAGTCGTCCCGTTTATGCCTTAGCAACGGTCGGTTTGATTTTGGTGTTGTCCCTGCCATTTCTACTGTTTGCCTTTGTCACCACGCTGTTTAACCACATTGAAGTCACTGCTACAGATACAGCGACCAAACCACAAACCGCTCCCAACAACATCCCAGCTCAGAGACCCGCTCAGGCTGCTAGCTAAGTTGGTTTAGTTTTTCAATCTCATAGGAGCTTGCATTAACATCACACTCTTTACTAGGCGTGTGATGTTTTGTTGTGTCTGCCTATGCTTGCTGAAGCGCTCAAGATTTCTAAAGAAGTGCTCGACCAACGGGTAGGAAACTTTGAGTTGCGTCACCATAGTAGAACAAGCGTTTTCCAGCTGGTTCGAGCATGATTGACCATGATGTGATTATTGTTGGGGGCGGTTTGGCGGGCTGTCGAGCTGCCTTGGAAATGATCCGCACTGACCCCAATCTCAGTGTGGCTCTGGTGGCCAAGACCCATCCGATCCGTTCCCACTCAGTAGCGGCCCAAGGTGGCATTGCCGCCACACTCAAAAACGTGGACAGCAGCGACACTTGGGAAGCCCACGCTTTTGACACCGTGAAGGGTTCCGACTATCTGGCGGATCAAGATGCGGTCGAAATCCTGACCAAAGAAGCGCCAGGAGTGGTGATTGACTTAGAACACATGGGAGTGTTGTTCTCCCGCCTACCGGATGGTCGGATTGCTCAGCGAGCCTTTGGTGGGCATTCTCATAACCGTACTTGCTACGCAGCAGACAAAACGGGCCATGCAATTCTGCATGAGCTGGTGACTAACTTGATGCGTTACGGTGTCCACCTTTACGAAGAATGGTATGTCACGCGCCTGATTTTGGAAGAGGGGCAGGCCAAGGGTGTGGTGATGTACCGCATCCAGGATGGACAACTGGAAGTGATGCGGGCCAAGGCAGTAATGTTTGCCACGGGAGGCTATGGCCGCGTTTACAACACCACCTCCAATGACTTTGCTTCTACTGGCGATGGCTTGGCGATGACAGCGATCGCGGGTCTGCCCTTAGAGGATATGGAGTTTGTCCAATTTCACCCGACTGGGTTGTATCCGGTGGGGGTGTTGATCTCCGAGGCTGTGCGGGGAGAAGGCGCTTACTTGATCAATAGTGAAGGGGAGCGGTTTATGGCTAACTATGCGCCGAGCCGCATGGAACTAGCTCCACGGGATATTACCTCACGGGCGATCGCGCGAGAAATTCAGGCAGGGCGAGGCATTCATCGCGATGGCAGTGCGGGGGGGCCGTTTGTCTACCTAGATCTACGGCACATGGGCCAAGAAAAAATCATGAGCCGCATTCCCTTCTGTTGGGAAGAAGCGCATCGTCTGGTAGGTATTGACGCGGTGCATCAGCCCATGCCTGTGCGACCGACGATTCACTATTCAATGGGTGGCATCCCTGTCAATACAGACGGTCAAGTGCGAAGCAGTGCTGAGGGGTTGGTTGAGAGTTTCTTTGCAGCAGGAGAAACCGCTTGCGTCTCAGTGCATGGAGCCAACCGCTTAGGGAGCAATTCACTGCTGGAGTGTGTGGTCTTTGGGCGCAAAACCGGAGCAACGATCGCGCAGTATGTACAGAACCGAAAGCTGCCCGATGTAGATGAGTCCCGTTACCTCATTGACACCCAAAACCAAATTCAGTCTTTGCTCGATCAACCCGGTGAGTACCGCATCGATCAAGTGCGGCAAGCCTTCCAAGACTGCATGACCGATTACTGTGGAGTGTTTCGTACCGAGGCTCGCATGCGTGAGGGTCTGGAAAAAGTGCGATCGCTCCAACAACAGTACGGACAAATCTACTTGGATGACAAAGGCAAGCTCTGGAACACCGAAATTCTAGAAGCCCTAGAACTGCGGAGTGTGATGACCGTAGGAGAAATGATCATCACGTCAGCTCTATGGCGACAAGAAAGCCGAGGGGCACACTCACGAGAAGATTACCCAGAACGAGATGATGACAACTTCCTGAAGCACACGCTGTCTTATTACTCTCCGGCGGGAGTTGATGTGCGCGATCGCCCCGTGACCATTACTATGTTCCAACCCAAAGAGCGTAAATATTGAGGCGAGGTGGTGAATGATTGAGTAGGTGTGGTCACGGCGATCGCACTTACTCAATCATCTCATGATGCCTTTCCCCAAACTGCAAAACATAACGCGGTGGAACACTACCCTTGGAGGCACCCTTCAGGTACGAAACGATTTTTCTTAAGAACTTCCTACGCAAAGCGCTACTGTAGCTCGCAAGTTCGATAATACAATTGTTGGGAATCCCTCACAGGTAACTCATAGCTGTGCGATCGCAAGAGAATGATTAGGTTAGTCTGATATGAAAAACGAAGAGTATTTATCTTTATTGCGACAAGGTGTTTCTCAGTGGAACCAGTGGCGAAAAGAAAACCCTGGGATTCAAGTAGATTTAAGCAACTTAGACCTAAGAGAAATTAGTTTGGTTCAAGCCAATTTGAGCTTTGCTAATCTCCAAGGTGCTGTCCTAAGTGGAGTGAATTTAAGCGGAGCGATTCTACTCAACAGCAACCTCAGTCAAGCGGATTGCAAACAAGCTAATCTCAACGGTAGTAATTTAGTGAGTGCGATCGCTCAGGGAGCGATTTTTACCCAGGCAAAATTTATGGGAGCAACCCTAGTAGACGCAGACTTCAACGGAGCAAGCCTGGATGAAGCAGATTTTAGCGGCGCTGATCTCTCTGGTGCAATTCTGAAGTCCGCTAACTTAAACAAAGCAACTCTTTGTGAAGCTAAGTTGCTTAGAGCAAATTTAGTGAATGCTTGTTTAACTAAAGCAGATTTTAGCTTAACCGACTTAAGAGAAGCGGATTTTAGAGGTGCTGATGTCAGTCAAGCTGACTTTAGTGATGCCAATTGTCACGGAGCTGATCTGGGCGAAATTGATCTGAGTTCAGCGAACTTTAGTCGAGCCATTTTGCCAGATCCAACCTGTCATCTCTAAGCCCAAAACATCATGTCTGCGATCGCTCGTCTGATTGCCTAAATCCTAAGATGCTTGGTAGTACTTAATCATTGATAAGCAATTACGCTGGTCGTCAGTACGAACATAGTTAATTTGGTCAGCGATCCGAGCGATTAACTGTAAACCTCTACCACTGGAAGCAGTCGGATCAAAGGTTTGCTCTTGGCTTTTCAGCTTCTGAATCAGATCAAAAGGTGGACCAGAATCCCAGACGTAAATTTCTAGTTGTTGAGGTGTAATAGTTACCTCGATCTCTACAACAGTGTCAGGCGGTAAATTGCTATGAGCATGCTTGACGGCATTGGTAAATCCTTCGGCTAAAGCCGTCTGGCACTGAATCCAGATTTTTCTAGGAATCGTTGGCTGCTGTAACTGCTCGAACCACAGCAATACTTGCTTGAGTTCCGTAAGATCTGTCGTTACCTGAAGGCGCTTTTGTAGAGTCACCTGGAACCTGATTTAGTTTATCTTAACCAAACAATAAGGCGAGATTCTGAGAGTGGAAACACAGGCTTATTATATTTCTGATATGCCAGAATTGCTATCAGATTTAAGGTGACTAAAACTCATGCCACCCCTGATTCCTAAAAATTGCCTTAGGGAAAACAGGGATGGACTAGAGAATGCGAATGAATGTAGGTACACTGACAAAAAATATTAGCTGCTTTTCGAAATCCAGACTAGCTGGCAACCTTTTGCTCGAAGGCTTCTCGATTGGGAAAGATCTCGAACAAACTGTCCATACTAGTTAACTGAAGGATCATTTCAATTTGATCAATAATTGAGCAAAGTGCGAGTCTGCCGCCTGCTTCCCGTACGGTTTTCAGGATCATGACTAAAGCTCCTAACCCTGAACTGTCCATAAAAGTGGCTTTTTCACAGTCGATTAAAATTATTTTTGCACCTGATGCGATCGCATCACTCACATCTCGCCGGAGTTGATTGCCACTAATGCTATCAATTGATCCAGAAGCTTGAATTACTTTGACTTGAGAATCCATCATCATCTATCCATTCACGAACTAGGTTTAATTTCTCTTGCTCTCACTATTTGGTAGTTGGTAGTAGTGAAAGTAAGTTTTTAAGGCTTATTCAGGCTGCCAAACGGCTGCACGAATAATGACTAATAACAGCGCTAGGTTATAAATTGACCACGCTGCGTTGATTAGGTGAACCGCAGGGTCCTCTAATGTGCCTGTTGCTAAGCGGTACAGACTCCAAACTATACCAAGTATGGTCAGTACAAAAACAGCCAATTGCGGAATGACCAACCCTAAGTAAATGCCAGCTTGCCGCTGTTTAGGAGTGACTTGGAATTTGATGGAACGGTTGGTGAAAACGCTGACTACGGCCTGGATAAACAAGGGAAAAAGAGCGATCGCATACTGTTCCGATCGCCAGATCTCCCTAGCTGGAACGCCCCAACCTGCCACCATAAAGGTGAGGCGATTCAGAATAAATGCCGGAAAGAAGTGTATCGCAAAATCAGGGCCAAAGGATGTAACCGGAATAATACCTGTGAAGAAGTAAATGATGGGGCAGGCAATAAAGATTACAGTCGCGAAACCCGACAGGTAACTGTACATGGTTTGGAAGTACTGCAATCGCTGCCAAAATGTCAGCCCTGGCTTCGTGAAAGGATTCTCCCGAACCATAACTTGCATCGTTCCTTGTGCCCAACGTAATCGTTGTTTTAACGTAGAACTCAGGTCGTCAGGCGCTAATCCTTCCGCCAAAATTTCGTTATGGTAGATCGACTTCCAACCATTTGCATGTAAACGCATCGCCGTATTCATATCCTCGGTAATGCTGTTGCTCGACATGCCACCCACGAGGTCAAAATCACTTAACTGACGTTCATTTTTGCTGTACTCGTTGAAGAAATAGCGGAGACCGACGCTAACCAAAGCTTCCCGGCGAAGGATGGCATTTGTGCCTGTGTAAAACGCAGAGTTGAGACCGTCTTTGCCTTGCTGAATTGGACCATAAAAAAGATTAGCGCGATGCCCAAACGGGTCACCCACTGGAATGTTGTAGAAGTCCTGCGGAGTCTGTACGAAGGCAATGCGATTACTGTCGTAGCGGCCTGTGGCTACGTTGTAAGTGTAGAAATAGGAAAGTACTCGCTTGAGGAAGTGGGGCTTGGGGATGTGGTCAGCGTCTAAGGTGAGAATGAATTCTCCTGAGGTGCCGCCTGCAAAAATAGCGTAGTTAATATTGCCCGCTTTGGCATAGTGGGGCTTGCCCGCAGGTTTTGGGCGAGCAATATAACGGCACCGTAGCAGTTCACTCAGTTCTAATTCTTTTCGATGTAACAAGTCCTCTGTATGCTTTGCTTCTGCTAAGAGGCGATCGCGTAGGCTGGCATGGCCTGGATTTAGCAGCAGCACCAGCTTTTGCAGGCTTTGTAACCACCCAAAGACTAAGTTGCCTTGGTTAATGGTTGAGGGATCTGCCAAAAAATCTTCGGCGGCTTGCGTGTCAGGTTCTAGTTGTTTTAGTTCCTCTAAGCGAGTGGCTAGCTGCACTCTTTCACGACTTAATCGAGCGCTTTCTGCTTGCAGTTGTGGTAGCTGTAAATCTTCTAAAGCCAGACGCTCAGACATGGCTCGCATCTCTGGGGAGTTACCATCATCTAGGATGTAAACCCGCAATTTGGTAACAGGATAGTCCATCGCTAAGGCAGCTCGAACAGTCCGCTCCACAATGTCTGTTGCTTCGTTGTAGCAGGTGACAAACACATCCAGCGTCGGCCAACTAGATGGAGGCATGGCAGGAGTTAGCTGATCGAGCGATTTGACTTGCCGAGTCAGGGGCCGCCAAAGCCCGATGGTAAACATGAGTCCGCCAATATAGCTGTAAATCTCTGCCAGGAGCAAGGGAATCGACAGCCACAGTACATCAAAATTGATCGAGTGGTTGATTCGCCAATATAAATACCATGCTCCTAAAATCAGATTGACTTCAGCTAAGTAGCGGAACAGGAGAGTTCGTTGCTTTAATCGAGAGCGGGTGTTACCCGCAAAATTGGGGCTACCTTCAACGATGGAGATGGGGCTGATCATACGAAACGGCTTTAGAAGTTCCAGGGATTGAATGACACTAGAGGGTGATAGCGAGGGAGGTATAGAGCTAGAGATCCGGTCGGCGAGACTGAACCGCAGCACTGTTTGGCACTGAGGCCCAGTAAGTCCCCGCTCTATCCTTCACCAGTTGGATCGCTTGCGTCGCTCTCTCAGGCAATCCTCGTCCGGAATCTCCTGCCGCGATCGCCTCCCACCAAGGAGATTTTGTTAACTGGGTGGGCCGAATCAGGGGTTGCTGATTGCTGCTTAGGTAAAGCAAGGATTGCAGAATCAAGCTATTGGTGCCGCTGCTAAAAGCTGCAACGGTTGGTTTCCCAGTTTGCTCATAAAACCCTTCGTAGTAGCCCAACAGAGGACTATACAAGTCTGTGACTTGCTCTCCTAGTTGGCGTGCGTACTTGTTTTCTGGCAGCAAGGCTCGGAACGCAAAGGCGATCGCGGTGCTGACAATCCGCAACTCTGGAATTGCCGAACCATCATCTGCAAGCGTGGCCCAAGGCTGCTGTTTTCCTACGAGCGTGCTGTGCACAATGTAGGGTTTACGGTTGATTAAAGTGGTTCCGGCGGCGGTAAAGGTGCCAGTGCGACGATAGCGCTCGGCTTGGGCTTGCAGGATGGGTTGTACCAGTTCCTTCATCTGCGGATCGAGGCCAAACTCCAAGGCATATAACACGAAGGGATCGCTGACGGTGTAAGTTGGCCCTTCTGTTTTATTACCAGATTGCGATCGCTGTGTTGGCACTGGAGCACCATCTACTGTCGCCGTTTCATAGCGACCTCCAACCGCAGAGCGATCGACCCCAAAGCCCCACAACTGAAAGCCGCGAGCGGCATATTCTTCATATCCCAGGTAGTTAACAGGTTTGATTCGGGTTAACCAACGGGCAGATCCTTGGGGTTGCTGATCTCGTGTGGTGATGGCACCAAAGATCTTGCCATCTCGAATCACGCGCAGAAATGACCAATCTAGAACGGTTTGATCGACCGCATCTGTATATTCGGGATAGTAACTCTTTAAGTTATGCAGGGCTGCTAGAAGCCGTCCTACGTCAGTTCCAGACCAGCCATTTCCTTCTGCTACAGGATTGCCACCGTAATCCACAGGTTGCAAGGTTTTCGTATCGTAACCTCGATAAGGCAGTTCTCCGCCAAAGAGTGAGATCTGCCTTATCGCACCTAAAAATAGCCGCACCCGTTGGTCGAACTCGGAAGCAGAGACAATATCTAGCGATCGCGCGGCATTGAGCGCTGCTAAATAGTTACCCATGCCCCAGAGAGAGGCAGTTTTAAGATCACTGCGATCGCTAACTAAGCCTGTATCTGGGTTGTAATTGGACTTGAAATAATTCCAAGCTGCCTCTGCATAACGACGTTCTGCCACAGTCAATCGTTTAACTGCTAAGGGAGACTTGGAACGTTGAGAACCGACACTAGAGATAGCGGCAACCTTTACAGGAGGCACAGTAGCACGAGTCGTTGGAGTCGTTGGAGTAGGAGGCGTTTGAGCTTGAGCCGCAGGTTGCTGTGTAGCCGAGGGAGCCGCAGCAGTCGTAGATGGAGGTGCAGCGGGACTCGCAGCCGCACTAGGTGGTGCTGAAGGAGTTGGGGCAGGTTGCGATGCGGTAGCAGCACCGCGAGGAGAGGCGAAGGTCACGTTAGTAGAGCCAATTAACGGACGGTTGCCACGAGCTTTGTAGTACAGAATCTCTAGAATCAGCCCATTGGTGTTACCTGTCAGGGCTTTGTTGGGTTGCTTGGTGGTTTCATACAGTCCTGCATAGAAACCAGCATTCTCTGGATCTTTTAAGGTTTTGACAGCATCAAAAACTTTTTGCGCGTAGGCATTATCGGGGTAGAGATAACGCCAGCCAAACGCGGCCTTTGTACTGATGTTGCGGAATTGAGGAAAAGGCTCATTCTTTTCGTTGATCGCAGCCCAAGCTACACCATTGGAATAGACGGTGTTGTAGATAAAGTAGGGAGCTTGGTCGAGGTTATCTTCAGAAACAGCAGTGAGTTGCCCTGTCGATTCATAGCGGCGCTTTTGAACTTCTAGCACCCTAGCCGCATAATCGGCCAATGTTCCGTCTAAACCAAATTCGATGGCATCAAGGATATAGGATTCACTCACAACATAGTTGTTGGCACTAGAGCTTTGATAGTCGCGGGTATCAACTGGAATTTGCACCCCATTGATATCAACAAACTTAAAAGGTTCTATTTCCAAGGCCTTGGCGGGCTTCAAATTCCAAAGCTCGTAGCCTCTGGCAGCATATTCTTCATAGCCTAATCGCCCTTCTTGCACTGGAAGCGTTTTGCCATCTGGTAGGACTGCGGCTCCATACATCTGTTGATCTTTGATGGAGCGAGCCAACTGCCACTTGGACAGAACACCTTTCGTCCAGTCAGCATATTGAGGGTGGCAAGTCCGAATAATGTGCATGGCGGCTAGCAGACGCCCGATATCAAGGGCAGACCAACCAATCCCTCGCTCCACAGGCTTATTCGTATAATCTGTTAATGCTCCAGTGGCAGCGTTGTAAACTTTGTTCGGTAAGGTATCCTCAAACAGTCTTAAACTAGCCAGTGTGGTTAAAAACTTGTTGAGACGGTTATCAAACTCTTTTTGATCAATTAGATTCAACCAACGGGCAGAATTAAGAGCCGTCAAGTAGTTGCCCATATCCCAGAGGGAGCCAGAGGGATAACCACCTACAGAGTTCACAAACCCCGTGGTGGGCTGATAGTTCTTGACAAAATATTGCCAAGCAGTGGTGGCATAAGCTTGCTCTTCTGGGGTCAAAGGAGCCGTAATTTCGGCACAAGCTCCGCCTGTGGCTCCAGGTTGCTGAGCTACTACTGGTTTGGCAAGATAGGTATTAAGCAGGAATTGAAAGCAGACCCCGACCAAAAATAGGGCGATCGCTCGAATCCATCTGGGCTGAAAAGTTCTCCGCATTCTGGAAACCAAATTAGGGACGCAGACTGTTGCTAGGATCTATGGCGTAGATTGCACTCCTGCCCATACCGTGAGGGGTTTGCCTACTTTTCGATACAACAAACTCTCTAGTACCACTCCGTTGTTGTTCGCAGTCAACGCTGCATTCGGTTCGTTCAATAATTCGTAAAAGCCGTTGTACCAACCTTTTTCAGCTTTCATGTTGGTGTTAACAAAGTCGAATAGTTTTTGGGTGTAGTCGTTGTTGTAGAGGACATGCCAGCCAACTGCCGCTTTGGTGCTGAGAAAGCGGAGATGGTAGTGTGGCTCTTGCTCGGAGGTAATGGTTGACCACGGTTCCCCATTGACAAACAAGGTGCTATAGACAAAGTAGGGGGCGCGATCGAGGTTATCCTCAGTCACAGCCGTGAGCTTCTGCGTAGCGCGATAACGAGCAGCCTGAGCTTCTAAAACTCGATCGGCGAAAGGCTTGGGTAATGATTGGAAACCTGTTTCTATGCCATCGAGGATAAAAGGCTCGCTGAGGACATAGTTGTTGGCTTGACTGTTGGAATAGTCGCGGCGATCGTAGGGAACGCCTTGCCCGTAGAGATTAACGTAAGCCACCTTAGATTGGTAGTCTAAAGCTTTATCAACCTCTAGACCCCAGAGCTTGAGGCCATAAGCCGCGTAGCTCTCATATCCTAAACGGCCTTCTTGATTTAGCTGTTCCTTGCCTTTAACCACGGCTGTACCGAACATCTCGCCATCTCTGGTAAGTCGGTCAACCTTCCAATGTTTCCAAACAGCTTCGGTTTCTGCTTGAAACTGAGGATATTTAGCGCCAATGATTTTCAGCCATATGGCCATGCGTCCGATGTCGAGAGCCGACCAGCCAATTTCCTGCCGCTTATCTAACTGGCCATAGCCCACAGGCAACAGTGTTTTAGCGTTGTAAACCTTGTTGGGTAGCTCACCTTTGTAGAGCGGCATGGTGGCTAAGGTTTTCAAGCTAACGCTCATTTTGGCGTTAAATTCTGTTTCCGGGACTATTCCAAGCTCCTTAGCACTGACTAACGCCGCCAGCGCTGCTGCTTGGTCCCACATTGTGATCGAGGCAAAACCATCTACCGCATTGACGAGTCCTGTTTTCTCATTCCAATTGGCCTTGAAATATTTCCAAGCGGTCTGCGCGATCGCCTGTTCTGCTGGAGTTAGGCTACCAACCCCTGCGGCCACGTAAGGAGTTTTGGCTGCTTGGAGTTGTTGCTGCGGGACAGGGGTGCCTTGCAGACTCCAGGATTTTGAATCTATCTTCGCGATCTCAGTGGCTTCGGGGGGTAGACCTGGAGGGAGCGACGGCAGCGGCTTGGCGATTGGCTTGGTGGAGGTCACGGCTTGGGGAGCTTGACGAGAGTTGCGAGAAAGTGTCTCCAGTCCAGCGATCGCGATGGCAGCGGTGAGGACTCCACCTACTATTGCCAGTAACGATAATCTTTTAGAAGGGGGTTCAAAATCCATTGAGAAAATAGTTCAACTACAAGAATGACGTTAGTTTGATAAACAGGAAAATCAAGGTCTTATGATTTTGTAATCTGTGGGGGTAGTCGTTAATACTTTTTATACTTGAGGAGCTGCCGCCTGAAATATACCCTATAGGAGATTTACCTACGCATTAAGGCTGAAAAAGGTTAAAATTTGACCCGAAACTGGCTGACGATGGCGTTGCTCTGGGAGCCACTCTCCCCACTTTCTCTCGTAAAGATATTGCTGACGGTATAGCCCAGATCTAGCTCGATCGAACGTGATAACTCGGCTGTGCAAAGACCTTGATAGCTGTAGCCACTGGTGACTGTTTCTTTTAAGCGCTGACCTCCTAGATTGGCAGTTAACCGACAGCGTAGGAACTCGAAGGGCTGGCCCTGCCAACCGATTTCTCCGTTGTAGACCAAGAAATTTGGCGGTGAGAAGTAGCCACTCTCTGCTTGCATATCCTTTCTTACATTCCAACTGAACAAATTAGCAGCTGCGTGAAATTGACCAAACTTGCGTTCCAATCGGCTAAAGGATTGAGTTTCACTATTGCCGTCGTTATAAAGTCCTACCCGAAAGGACGAGAAGAGAGTTGTTTTGCGATCGATTTGCCAAAATAAATTAGGCCCAAATCGCCAAGCAGTGATTTGGTTTTCTAAGGTTCTGGCATTGGCTTTATAGGGGCCTTGTTCTAAAACTCCCGTTAAGGTCAGGGAAGGTGTGAGCGGAACGCTGGCTTGCACATTGAGATTGAAAGCCGCAGGTAAGCGGTTAAAGAAGTCTGCACCCGCTGCAATTTGTAGGGTTGATTTACCAACTTTGGTCTGCCATCCGATTTGAATGGGGATGTTGGTAACGGTTTCGGTGTCTGGCTCCTCAAACGTATTGAATCCCGTTTTGACTAGCAGGCGATCGCCTTTATTACCCAATTGAAATTGAGCAGTTGGCTCAATCCACTGATTATGTTGCCCTGATTGAGCTTGATTATCACGAAAATCGATTTGCAAATTTTCTAGCTTGAAAAGATCAGGCTCTCTAGATGCGGTTGGTTCCGTCTTCTGTGGTGTTTCTACTGGTGCTGGGGGTGGGGGCGGTGGTGGTAACGGCGGTGGCGGTGGCGGGGGTACTCGTAATTCAGGGTTAAAGTTTTCTGGCCCTGCGACAGCAATGTGGGTTGTCGGGGCTACTTCAGCCATAGTTTCTGGCTCGATCGCTGTTTCTGGTGCGATCGTAACGGTGGGCAAAAGTGAAGCAGCGGAGCGGGCTTGATGCTTTTGGTACTCTGCTAGGGACTGCTCCTCTTTTGGAGCCATGACCGCAGCATCAGGACTTAAAGCTTGGGAGTTAGTAATCTCTATAGATGCAGGAGATTTAAGTTCTAGAGAGTCGAAATGATCTGGATCAATCGAGGCGGGTTCTAAGTCTTCTAGTGAATTAGGAGGCTCTGAATATTTTTCTAAGGTAGATAAGCTAGGGTCTGGAAAAGGTAATGGCTGCTGAGTGACTGTGTCTGCAACGGTGTCTGTAACGGTCTTAGTAGCTGGGCTGGAGGCTACTTCTAAAGTGGATAGTTCGGGGTGCGGCTGTAGCTCGGCCAGGATTGAGGAGGATGAGGAATCTAGGGAAACAGAGGTTGTCGCGATCGCTTGAGTTCCGGTGCTTCCTAATATCCAGATGCCTAAACTCCAAAGCGGTAATGAGGGCGATCGCAGATGTGGTAAACCTGGAAAAAACATGGTGATTTTATTCCGCAAATTCACTTCGAAGTCGGCCTCACAGGTTTTCTAGACATCTGCACGATGCGATTATGTTTGACTTTTTAGGACTCTGAGCGTTTGATGCCAAACACATTGGCTGTTTCTAAATTGGTTTCACTGAGATCTGCTTCTAGTAAGTTTGCCCCACGCAAATTGGCTCCATCGAAGTTGGCTCGGCGTAGATTCGCTCCACTTAAATTGGCTTCACTCAAATTGGCCCCTGTTAAATTGGCTGCTGTCAAATTGGCTCCACTCAAAACCGCCCCACTTAAATTGGCCCCACTGAAATCCACCCGAACTAAATCTGCTCCTATCAGCAAGACTGCTCCCTTCAAAACGGTTTTTTGGAAGTTGGCCTCCGTCAGATCGGCCATACAAAGATTGGCCCCTGTCATGTTGGCCTCATTACAATGCGATCGCGTTAAGTTGGCTTGACTGACATTAGCTCCATCTAGGTTAGCGCTCACAAGTTTAGCCCTTGTAAGGTTTGCGCCTACCAGCTTGGTGACAATCAAGTTGGCTTTGGACAGGTCTACGCCCATCAAATTGGCATTGCTGAGGTTAGCACCCATCAGGTTTGCCTCGCTGAGATTCGCTCCCGCTAAGTTCACGCCTGCTAAATTAGCACCCACCAAATCAATCTGAATAAAATCTCGTTTTCCGGAGTCATATTGCTTCTGGAGCGTCTCAGTATCCATAAATCCTACATTTGGCTGATTAATCTATTACTAACAAACCGAACTTATGGGGAAAAGGGTGGCAAGCTAAATCCTGACTCGCTCTCTACGTAGATGCGATCGCAACTGGTGAAATTTGCTACTCAACTCTACTAGCGTTAAGATATCTTCTTTTGTTTGGCTTCCCATTGCCCCTTAAGACAGGATGTGTCCTAGCCCAAAGCGTGACTAATAGCGCCGCATTGTCATGTAATGCACACCAGCTCCTAGTCGGATGATTGAGCTGTAGTTCATCGCTATTTCCTTGCTAATGTCAGCGCTAATATCAGCGGGGGCAGCAAATTCAGCAAAAATTCAGCCATTTGATGGACGCGGAGAGACAAGGGTAACCCAGATAACAAAATAGACTTATCTCGATATTCCTGCTTTCTCGTTCGTAGTAGCTTGTTGCCCTAGACTAAATGTCCAATTCAGAGCCAAAGCCTATCATGGCTGATACAGCCAGTCCTAAGACTTACCTCTTCTCCCTCAAACAGTGGGTTTATGACCCTAGTGTGGATGCCAAGCGAGATCTTCGCCTAGATTTCCTGCGAGGTTTGGCGATCGCTTCAATGGTGATCAATCACTTGGAGAGCCGTTCCTACTTCAACAACATCACACAGGGGCATATCTACGCCAGTTCGGCAGAAGGGTTTGTCTTTTTATCTGGCATGGTTTTGGGGCTGGTGACACGGCAGCGCATTCAAAAAATTGGCCTGCCTGAAGCGATGAAAAAGCTACTGGAGCGGGCTTGGACTCTCTACAAAACCAGCTTTATCCTGATGGCAACTTTGGGTCTGTTGTCGATCCTCTTTCCAGGATGGACTCGCCCTGCCTTTGAAACCGCTCCCGGAACTTGGTGGCAAATTCTCTTAGCTGCGGCCACCTTTCATCTGGCTCCTCCGGTGGTAGATATCTTGCAGCTCTATGTGTTGTGCTTAGTAGCCTCTCCCGGTCTGTTTTGGTTATTGCGGAAAGGTTTATGGGCACCCCTGCTGGCCATTTCTTGGTCTTTGTGGAGCCTGCAACAATTACATCCTTATGCCCTAAGCTTTAGCCCGCTCGATCGCGATCATCCTTATTTCTCCTTTGCCTCTTGGCAGATTTTGTATGTGCATGGTTTAGCCGCAGGCTACTACCGATCGCAGTTACAGCAGCTTTGGGCGCGCATTCCTAAAGTGCCACTGGTCACAGTTTTACTCACGATTGTGATTGCGGCGTTGGTGGCGGCTCAGTACGACATGCAATTAGGTATCTGGCCTGCTAATGTCTCACAGCGAGTTCAGTGGTTGCAGTGGACTGACCGTAGTATCAATGGTCCTATTCGGTTAATCACCTTATTGGGTTTGTTTCCCTTGCTGTATATGGTGGTCAACACATTTTGGCTACCCCTCAACAAAGCATTAGGCAGACTCTTAATTCCTTTGGGGCAAAACTCCCTTTATGTCTATGTGATGCATGTGCCCATGACGGTCCTGTGGTTTATGATTCCTGGTCTCACCACAGGTAGCGCTCCAGTCACAACCCTATTACAGGCGATCGCGATCGGATTTTTCTGGTTCCTCGTGAAAAAACAAGTCTTGTTTAACGTGGTTCCTCGCTAAGCTCCCTATCCCTCGCTAGCCTCATGATTAAAAAAGTTGTTATGGAAACCTCCGATCGCCGTTTAAATCTGATCCAGCAGGTTGCCTTGTGCAGTGCTATCTTTTTGGTTGCCTTTGGCGTCCATAAAGCATTAGCTTGGCGCGAAACCTCGGTTTTACCTGCTCCCCTCACCAGAAAAATTCCCTTGAGTGGCGAAGATAAAAATCTGGCTCGCAATGCTTGGCGCTACTTTGAACTCAATCGCTCACCCACGGGTCTAGTAACCTCAGCCGCAGGTTTCCCCGCAACGACGATGTGGGATGCGGCCAATCAGTTAGCAGGGATGGTGGCAGCGCGAGAACTGGGTCTAATTTCTCCGCAAGAGTTTGATCCCTGGATGGCTCAAGTTCTAACCACTCTCAAAGAGTTGCCGCTGTATCGTAACGAGCTACCCAACAAAGCTTATAACGCTACGACTTTGGTGCCGATTGACTACGGACAACCAGACAAACGGCAGGAAGTTGGGTTTTCGGCAGTAGACCTGGGCAGATTGGCTCGCTGGCTGGACATTGTTGCAGTACGCTATCCCCAACATGCGGCGGCTACTCAAGCGGTAACAAGTCGTTGGAAGTTGGGCCGACTGGTGAAGGATGGCCAGTTGATGGCAGCAAACAAGGTCTCTAGTAAGGAAGTTTGGCAGCCAGAAGGCACACTGGGCTACGAGCAATATGCAGCTTATGGGTTGAGCAAGCTGGGGCTGAAGCCGACCCAAGCTCTAGATGTGAAGACGCAAACCCAATTCGTCGATGTGATGAATGTGGAGGTGCCAACCGACCAACAGGGAGCGCCGCCCAACTGTGTTGTGAGCGAGCCTTATGTTTTGGATGGCCTGGAAAGCGGCTTTAAAGCGCTGCCCGTCGAATATGCGGCTCGCTTGCTCCAAGCCCAACAGCATCGGTATATAGAGACGAATCAACTCACAGCCTGGTCAGAAACGAATCTAGATCAGGCTCCTTGGCAGGTCTACAACTGCGTAGTTGCTAATGGTCGTCCTTGGCAAACCATCACACCTTGGGGAGAGGATGCCACTGCTTTTCGCGGTAACAGTACCAAGATTGCAACCGCTTGGAATGTGTTGTTCCGGACTCGTTATACAGAGCGGGCCTACAAGGGGATGCGCTGGCTAGCTGATCCCCAACAGGGAGTATTCGCTGGCTTTTACGAAGCAAGTCAACAGCCTAACCGGGCTCTGACCCTAAATACAAACGCCATCATTTTGGAAGCGCTACTTTATAACCAGACATCACAACCTTTAGAAGTTTGGGCTAAGAGTTCACAAGTTTCCTCGTAATCATTCAGCAGCTCCAGTTTGCCTAATAAAAACTAGAAAACTCTACCTCAAGCGATCGCCCCGTAACCATCTCAATGTTCCAAACCAAAGAGCGTAAGTATTAAAGCGTGAATATCGAAGCAGACCAATTTATGGCTGGGGTTGCAGCTTAGCTAGGGCTACCCAGTCATTGATGGCTGCTTCAGTCCACATCCAGTTTTTGCTTAAAGCCTCCGGCTGAAACGCCACAGGATTCTCAGTCATCACTTTTTGATACAGCTTTGCCGCTTCATTCTGGAGACTGGCTCGCTGTTCGGCAGGCTGGTTTTGGGCTGACTTGGCGATCACTAAGGCTAAGCCAGCATAAGCCATGAGATTCTCTTGCTTGATTGGCTGTGCAGCGATCGTTGCCCCTGGGCTCGCTGCCGTAGTTGGCGGCGCGACAGTTTCCGCTGCCGACACTGGTGCGGTCGTTTCCTCTTGTAAATAGAGCGCTTGGAACCAAGCTCGGTTGGCTCGCTCCCAGTTCCCTTCACCGTAATAAGCAAAGCCTAGCGCGTTTTGATAAAGCGCCAGGGTCGGGGCATCTGGCTGCTCTGCTTCAGCTTGTTGACGCACCGCAGTCTCCCAGTAACGGCGAGCATCATCTACGCTATAGTCTTGGTTGCCCGTTTGCATCGATTGCCAAGCAAGGCGACCGCGCAGAAAACTCACGGCTGGATCATCAATCACAGTGTTAGGAACAGCAGCCAGAGCCGCACTAGCTTGGGGTAAGGCTCCGCGATCGAGCAATTCTGCGATCGCTTGTTGGCCCGCTACAAGTTGCTTTCGGCTGAGGTAATCGATAGCAGCCGCTGTCACTGTAGCCGTATTAGTCGTTTTTAGGTCTAAGGTGGTTTGGTTGGTTTGTGGGTCAATGGCAAAGGAAGCGCTGACGCTATTGGGCGTCGATTCGGGTAGGGCTGGAATCGAGATTTGTGGACTCCGATTTCGCTGAAACCCCCAAAAACCAACTAAAGCGATCGCCGTAACTCCTGCTGCTGCCAAGATTAGCCACACCCTAGAGCGCCCACGAGGTTGCTGCCACCAGGCACCCCAGCGGCTAGGATTTCGACCAGGGTATTCAGGTTGCAACGCTGGGTTCCTTCCGGCGCTTGAGTGCGTTCCTCCAGCCAATGCTGACAAACTCAACGCTTGTTGATACGCTGTTCTGGCTTCTGCGGCTTTACCTTGCTTGTACAGCGCCAAAGCCAAGTTACTATACACCTCAGCCAAACTAGGGTTAATTTTTAGGGCTGCTTGGTAAGCTGCGATCGCATCTGGAAAATTGCCCTGCTGATGGAGAGCCAGACCTAACTGGTTGTAGGCATCTACATCATTGGGATTAGCTTGAATCGCTTTTCTGGCTGTAGCGATCGCGGTACTGGCATTGATCGGGGCCGCTAATCCACGCTCCAAATCAGAAAAAACTTGGCTTAAGCGAGGATCAACAGCTGAGTTGGCAGGCGACTTTGGGGATGACGCTGAAGAGGTAGGGATCGCTGGGAGAGCAGCAGGTTTAAGAGGAGGTTTAGGCGGAACGGGCTCTGGCCAATCTAGATCAGACGGCTGCGATTCTGCGAACAAACTGTCAGTCGCAGAGGCAGATAAAAACGGTTCTTCGGTGTCCAGTCGGGCATCTGTAGGATTCTGCGACAATTGCTCAAGCAGTTCTGCTACCAGTGCCGAATCCGCTTCAGAGCCAAACTCGTCTTCAAACTCTAAGTTATCTAAATCGCTAAAGTCCTCATCGCTGTAGTCGTAAAGATCATCTTGCAATTCTGGAGGTAAGCCATCGAGAGCTTGATCTAGGGCTGGATAAGCCGCTTCGTTGCTGTCAGATAGGTGAGCTGCTTCCGCCGCTAAACGAGGGTTGGAGCGATCGCTAGGACTCCGCCAGCGGGCAGTCGCCATTTCTTGAGCAGCACTGTAGAGGTCTGGTACAGTTCCGGTGACCAGTTGCCCGTCGAATTCAGGATGCAAGTAGAGAATCGGCAACGCCCAGTACAACTGGTGAGAGCCATAGGCAGAGATCAACCCCTGACGCGCCCGACTCAAACTAAGGTCAACTGGATACCCCTGCTTGAGATTACGGTAGAACAGTCTGGTCAGAGTCAGCGCTACATCGTCGGGAATCCGCTCCGCCATCGCCAATACGCCAGGAATGCCCCGCTGTACCAAAGCTTCGGCTAAATTTTGTTCACCAATTTCATGCTCTAAATCTGAAGTAGCGGTATAGGCACTACGGCAAGAGTTAAACACCACCATGCGGATGCCATTGTTGACCAACAGCCCAGCCAAGTCATCTCCACTCAGCACCTCGGTTAGCCCAGTTTTGCCGTTCACCAGGTAGAGGTTGCCTCCTGCGGCCCCCAAGTTACTGTGACCAGCGTAGTGCAATACCTGAAACTGCCCTTGTTCTAAAGCTTGGGTTAATTGCTCGCGATCGGGTTGGTCGAGAATAGTTAGCTGAATTTCCGCCGTACCGCTACCTGTTTCTGAGACAGTGCCATTGCGACTCCGCAGTTCTTCTTGTAGGTGTAACGCCTCACGTTTCAGTTCTAACTGTTCTTGGTCAGTGGGAGCAGCGATCGCCATCAAAATCCTGAGAGGTTGCTGCGATTCCAGCCTCAAATCTCGTAGAGCGGTGGTTGCCCCGACTAACCCTGGACTGGGTTGATAGCGAGAAAATAAAACGTCAGTCCCAGTAGCGACAGGCCGCGAAGCTCCACCAACGCGGTGCCGCTCCCCAGTGTGCAAAACTTCCCAAGGCAAACGTACTAGACGTGGACCCTTGAGGCCGATGCGTAACCGTAAAACTTCTCGTCGATGCTGGGCAATGCCTTGTGCGGTCATCCAGCTATCGCGAATCGTGCCTTGGAATAGAGCATTGTAAAGCTGTTGGCCTAAATCCACCAAGTGACGCGGCGGTTGGCTTTGGCTAGGGTCACTGCTGCCTAATACTAAGTCCAAGTCGCGATCGCTAGGGTCACGCAGTTTATCTGCGGCAGGATGGGTTGCATCTCCCTGCAACAACCCCAACAGTGGATCGTTCATCAATTGACGTGCCTGATTGAGCCACTCCTCAACAGGCCAAATAACTTGTTCCTCTGCTAGGGGCACCCCTGGGGCAACCCGCTCCGTCCGAATCAAATACTCATCTTCCCCAACTGGGGTAACAGAAAGATGAAATTCCTGCGTCACAGCTACACTCCGCAAGACCTCTAACCTACAAATGCACTCCTGCTCCCAAGGTCTAAAATGAGAGCTTTCATCTACCACCGATGCCAAAGTGGCCCTCACTCTACTCTAATAACAATCCCAGTCAAAAGCTGGAAATGCGGTAGATAGAACTCGGTTTTCTCAGCCTAAACACTATTTGTCTACGGTTTTATGACGACGGGCTGAGGCAAAAAGTTACCCGTTATTTGCCAATTTACAGCCCAATCTGGATTAAGTTTCCGGATCTAGGCGTGGGGTCTAGAAAAGTAGTTTGGTAGATGCACCCTGATTTTAATCCCCTGGCTCCTTTTGGCAGTTGGGGGATTTTCTTTTGCAGCTCTAGCAGCTTAATCCCAGCTTGATCCAAGATCTTAATCTTCACTGGAGCTTGACGCGATCGCTCAACTGCCTTGATTGCAGCTTTATAAGCTCGATGCTATGGTCGGAAAGCAGCTAGCTCCTGGTTTTGCAGATGCCATCCACTTTATTAACGATTACGAAAAATATTCGTCAGCAGCTTTTGGGCGATCGTTCTGTGCTGTGGATCAATGGCTTAACCTTGATACTTTTCCTAGTTTTGCTAACTCATGCCAAAGTCTGGGGTAGTCCGCAAGAAATTGGGTTTTTATTTCACAAAGCAGACCCCACCAAACAGCCTCACCTTGGGTTTCTCACCCTTATCTCCAATGTGCTGTGGGGCTTGCCAGTGGCCTATTGTGCCTTTAGCTTAGGCTTGATCAAGCGGATTCATCCTCAGGGCCAGTTAGACCCTTTTCTCCTAATCTCTGCCACCGGAATTTCGGTCATTTTGATCGATGAAGTTTACCGCATTACTATTAGCTTAGTCACTTGGTTTGGTGTTTCCAAAGTGTTAATTGCGAGCCTTTATGGTCTAGCTGCTTTGGGCTATATTTTTAGCTTTCGGCGACGCATCTACTCAACCCCCTACGCTTTATTGTTGGCAGCAATCGGCTTAGTAGTGCTTTCTAGAGTTGTAGATTTGCTGGGTATTGCGGCTCCGGGAGCACCCGCTAGAATGCTGCTAGAAGACGGCAGCAAGCTTTTAGGACTGGTGAATTTGGCCTTGTACTGGTGGCTAGTATGCCAACAGGAAGTTTTGCGATCGCTCCAGCGATATCCTCAACCCACCCCTGTAAATGCTCATCAGAGCCTATGATCGAAATTAAACCCTAGCGTCAGCTTGTGAGCCGCGATCGCAGGGTTACTTTTAGTTTGGCTCAGCAAAGGCAAGGGAATTCTATGGATCGAGCTGTTATCAAGTTTTCTTCAGAAGACTGTGGAACTTGCCACAAGATGTCTTTCTATGACCAAAAAGTGGCTGAAGAACTCGGTCTCCGCTTCATCAACTGCATGATGCAAGATACGGCCACTTATCGTCAATACCGCAAGATTTTGTTGGCCCAATATCCGGACAAAGAAGGAATGGGGTGGCCCACCTATATTGTTTGCGACTCTCCTGATGCAGAATTTCAGATTCTGGGAGAAGTCAAAGGCGGCCACCCCAAAGGTGAGTTTAGGACTCGGTTGCAGGCAGTCTTAGAGACAGCTTCTGGGAGGGATAGCTAATCTTTCACCTTAAAATGGGTGACTTCTAGAACGGGGCCAATCATGGCGAATGTCATCACATCCTCTCGGATTTTGCCTTCTACTGTCACCTGAACACCAGACTTTTTTAAGTCGCTGGGAGCATTGTGTAATTCGTAGGATTGGCCATCCTCACCTACTAGCGCCCAAGTACCAGGCCCCATGCCTTTACGTTCGATCTTGCCCGTGACTTTAATACTCATGCGGCTTCTCCTTCTCCTCTGGTTACCAGATAGGCTAACCCGAAACACAGCAGGGCGTTAACCACCAAGAAAGTCTGGGCGATCGCTCCGGTGCCGAGCCACAGCAGTTGCGGAGACATAAACGCACTCACCGCTAGGCAAGAAGCGACTCCTAAGGTGGTACCAATGGCAAACCACTTCCATTCCGCATGGCCGAGGAACAAAGCTAGCAAGATGAAAGGAACCAAAACGCTGGCAAAGATGGGATTTAGCGCACTGGTTCCCTGAAGCGCTGTGCCTAGTTCGGGAATGGAGCTACCCATCACCCGGAAAGGCCATTGCGGCAAATCCATGATGTAGAAGCCACGAAAGACAAATAGACCCGCACTGCCAGCGACTAACCCACTAGTGAGCGACCAACTCCAGAAAGGCAAGTAGTTGCGGAGAAACCAAGCTAGCAAGTAAGACCCCAACACCATCGCCACTTTGGGTAGCAGAGCAACTGCACCGCCATCAATCCAGAAGCGAGGGTTGAGATAACCGTTATCCCGTAGCCAGCGGAAGAAATCGCGGAAGTTGATTTGACCACGCATTGCCAGCTTCACAGCATTGGCAGCATCCAAGTGACCCGCCCCATAGTGGTTGAGGCCATCGTCTGGGATGGCGCGAGCTGACTCCAAAAGGACATTCCGAATTGCATCCGGTTCTTGTACCCCAGACGCTTTGATTAGCGCTGCCACGCCCGCTACGTGAGGGGCCGCCATACTAGTGCCCTGAAAAGCGGCAAAGATGGATTCGCCAGTCTCCGCATCAATGGTGTTTTGCAGAATTCCACCTATGGTGTTGTCACCTTCAGTTTGGCCGCCTGGGGCTGAGATATCGACGCCCGCTCCATAGTTGGAGTAGATCGCTTTTTCCCCCGAAGGGCGTAACGCGGAAACCCCGATGACGTGGGGATAACGAGCGGGATAAGAAGCTGAATTCTGGTTGGCGTTGCCCGCTGCGGCAATAATCACTACACCCTTGCTGTGGGCATAGGCGATCGCTTCTTGCATGATTTCACTTTCGCCGCCACCCCCCAAGCTCATGTTAATGACATCAGCATCATGGTCTGCCGCAAACTTAATAGCTTCGGCAATGTCGGCCACTGTACCGCCGCCCTCTGCACTCAAAACTTTTAAGGGCATTAAACTCGCTTCGTAGGCGACTCCTGCCACGCCATAGTCATTGTTGGTGGATTGAGCGATCGTCCCTGCCACATGGGTGCCATGCCCGTTATCGTCGCTGGCATCGGTGCGATCGCTGACGAAGTCATAACCCTCAACAAACTGGGTGTCCTTGAGGTCAGGTACACGGCTAACTCCGGTGTCAATTACGGCGACGGTGACACCACTGCCCTTGGTTTCATCCCAAGCAGCTTCCACATTGATACTTCTGAGGTTCCATTGCTTGCTGTATTCAGGATCGTTAGGGGCGAAAAAGGCTCGATAAATATAGTTCGGCTCGATCGACTCAGTAGCTTTGGCCAGTTGAGATTTTTTGAGCGACCGTAGAAGTTGGGAATTTCCTTCCACAATGTAAATATGATCGGCTTGGGAAAACTCGCTATTTAAACGAGGCTTCACCTGATATTGCTGCGCGATCGCATCTAGCTGTTGTTGAATTTGCACCGCTGGAATATCTTCGCGAAAATCCAGCACAATCGACTCGTAGATTCCGTTTGCTGCCAATCCTTTAAAGCTGGCGATCGCTACCATTAGCCCCGCCAAAAACAAGCCCACCAGCCCCAGCCTTCTCATAGAAACTCATCACTACAGCTCGTTGCCTTCAACCATAACTCACGCACTAGAAGGTAGCGGTAATATTGCAGGATAGTTACGGATTAATAATTTCTCTGGATCATTCCTATCAGTTATGGAAAGAGGTCTTTTGTGGCTACCCCTGCTAGGTGTTTTTATTTGGCTAGCTTGGGCGGGTTGGAACGAATATCAAAAAGTAGAAGCTTACCGTCGCTGGGCAGAGCAATTTGAGCGAGCTAAGTACGATATTTATGCAGTTCTAGGGCAGCAGGGCAGTGACCTCACCTGGGGACAACCCACCCGTCGCGGCCCGATTAATTTAGCTGCTTTTTCCCTCAAGGAAGTTCAAGCTATTCGCCTACTAGTGGACGACCAGCCAGTAGACTTAAACGCATTACCGCAAAAAGGCCGTAGCGTTCTTCTAGAATTTGCCTTGCCCAATTCAGCATCGCCCATTCGCATTCCTTTTACGGATGTCACATTGGCAGCGGATTGGGGGCGTTATCTACAACAGGAACTTGCCAGCTACTCCTAGCAACTGAGCGCCTCGCACCTCTGGCGATCGCAAACTCATATTTCATGAGAGCTAGTAAGATTCTAGGAAATTACCCCGACGAATGCTAAATCTGGCAAACTTATGACGGCGATCGGCCCACTAGTCCCCCGACTTGAAGCGATCCTCACTCTAGGTTTGGCTATAGCGATCGCAAATTGAGCCAGTAGCGATTAAACTTCTACAGGGTTGGTTGCAGCCATAGACAATTTCTAGTCAATTTCTAGACAATTCAGTCGATGGTTTGTTGTCCAATTCTCTTTCCGCCCAACTGCCCCTTCTGGTTGCTCCCACAAACTTATGCATCTCCGCCAATCCCTCCATACTCTTCATGCGAACTGAGAGGTGCTGATGACTAGCCTTTCATCCGTCTCTCAAACAGAACTCGCGCAAAGACGCCAAAAGCTCCGCCAAGAACGACGCTTAAAAGCACTGCAAGCCAGTTGGCGCACCCTTGCAGTCAGCGGTTTGGCGGGAGGACTCGCTTGGGTCATTACCCTGCCCGGTTGGATCATTCAGCAACCCGAACAAGTGGCGATCGCAGGCAATCGGTTTCTCTCCGCTCAGGCCATTCAATCGCTGCTACCGATGGCTTATCCTCAATCGTTGCTGCAACTAGAACCCCAGGCGATCGCAGCCCAACTAGAATCTAAAGCCCCGATCGCGGAAGCAACCGTGGCGCGTCAGCTGTTTCCCCCCAGACTAATCGTGCAGGTCAAAGAGCGATATCCCGTCGCCATGATCTCTGACCTACCTAATGCTCAGACCGCTAAAGACACAAAACCTACAGCCGATCTCTCAAACGTGGGGTTTCTGGATGCGAAGGGTGTCTGGATTCCGATTGAGAGCTATACTTCCTTTGATCAATCGTTCAAGTTACCAACTCTCAAAATTGTTGGCTACCAAGAACAGAAGCGATCGCAGTGGGCTGAGCTTTATCAAGCAGTTAGCCAAAGCCCTGTGAAAGTGACAGAAATTGATTGGCGTGATCCAAGCAATTTAATTCTTAAAACTGAGTTAGGAATCTTTCATTTCGGGTCTTATAGTTCTAGATTTACAGAGCAAATCCAGGCAATGGATCAGCTCCGAAAACTCTCAGAGAAGCTGAATCCTAAGCAAGTTGCTTATATCAATCTGCAAAATCCAGATGCACCCTCAATTCAAATGCTGAAGCCCAATAACTCGGTAAAATCTAATACGGCCACTGCCAATTGAGTTTGCCGCCTGTTGGCAATAAGTGAGCGATAAATGTCTTTGTAATGCTGTTGATCAGTCAGATCAAATCAGAGCAAAGATGAGTAGGAGCCTAATGCTATCATTGGTTTTTCAATCGACTTACCCTATAGTTAATTAGAGTTGCCAGCACTGTCCAGAATTAAAAAGTTGTTTATATACCATCCCCGATTCCAATGACATCTAATAGTACATCTAATAGTAAATTGGGCTCTATCACCGAAGGCTCCCACGCAGAAGAGCAGTCCTCCTTCTCAGTGGCAGATACTGCCAAAAACCCGTTTGGCAACTCTACAGTTCGGTTTGGTCAATCTCGCGACGCAAAAGTTGTGCTAGAAGAATCTCGAATGGATGGGATTGTCCCCAGCAGTGTTGCCAAAATCAAAGTAATTGGCGTTGGGGGAGGGGGTGGCAACGCAGTCAATCGCATGATTGCCAGCGACGTATCAGGAGTTGAGTTTTGGTCCGTCAATACAGATGCTCAAGCCTTAGCTCAAGCGATGGCTCCCAAGCATTTACAAGTTGGTCAAAAACTGACTCGTGGTTTAGGGGCGGGTGGTAATCCTGCGATCGGACAGAAAGCAGCAGAAGAGTCACGCGATGAGATTGCAGCGGCTCTAGAAAATTCTGACTTAGTGTTCATCACCGCTGGTATGGGCGGTGGCACCGGAACGGGTGCAGCTCCGATTGTGGCGGAGATTGCCAAGGAAGTGGGCGCTTTAACAGTAGGAGTCGTGACTCGTCCGTTTACCTTTGAAGGCCGACGCCGCACCAGCCAAGCGGATGAAGGGATTGCAGCCCTACAAAGTCGAGTCGATACCCTGATTGTCATTCCCAACGATAAATTGTTGTCGGTGATCTCCGAGCAGACTCCGGTTCAAGAAGCATTCCGCGTCGCCGATGATATTCTGCGCCAAGGGGTACAGGGCATTTCCGACATCATTACTATCCCTGGTTTAGTCAACGTTGACTTTGCTGACGTACGAGCCGTCATGGCCGATGCAGGCTCTGCCTTGATGGGCATTGGCATTGGTTCTGGCAAGTCGCGGGCTAGAGAAGCGGCGATGGCAGCCATTTCATCACCCCTTTTAGAATCCTCCATTGATGGAGCCAAAGGGGTCGTCTTCAATATCACGGGCGGTACCGATTTAACGCTCCATGAAGTCAATGCGGCTGCCGAAATCATCTATGAAGTCGTTGATCCTAATGCCAACATTATCTTTGGGGCAGTCATCGACGAGCGCATGCAGGGAGAAATTCGGATCACAGTCATTGCCACAGGCTTTACGGGCGAGGCCCAACCCGCAGCTCAACCTGCTAAAGTCGCGCCACTACGTCGAGGTCTCACACCACCAATGACTCCTCAGGCTCCCCAAACCTCTGTTAACGAGCCGAGAAATAGACCGGGTGAACCCGACATTCCTGAGTTTCTCCAAAGAAGACGAGATAGACCCCCAACTCGCTAAAGACTCGCTAAAGACTTGAGTCCCCCTAGGTAGTGATACCTTCAGTTCGTCACTTTGGATTAATTTGATATGACAGTTACAGGGGATTTGCAGGTTCCTGTGGCACTGACGATCGCAGGTTCTGATAGCGGCGGTGGAGCAGGAATTCAGGCTGACCTACGCACTTTTGCTTTTCATCAAGTGCATGGCACCAGTGCCCTGACTTGTATCACGGCTCAAAATACCCTAGGAGTCAATCGGGTCGATGCGTTGCCTGCTGCGGCTGTAGTGGCTCAGATGGAAGCAGTGGTGCAAGACATTGGGGTGCAGGCAACCAAGACAGGAATGCTGCTGAACCAAGAAATTATCGTGTCGGTGGCAGAGCAAGTGCGGCTTTTGCAATTGCAGAATTTGGTGGTCGATCCAGTCATGGTGTCTCGGACGGGAGCACAATTGATTGATGACCAAGCGATCGCCACCTTACGAGATGCCTTAATTCCCCAGGCTGCGATCGTGACGCCAAACCGCTACGAAGCTCAGCTTTTAAGCGGTCTGACGATCGCAACACTCGATGACATGCAAACAGCGGCTCAACGGATTTATCAGCTGGGGGCCAAAGCAGTCTTAGTCAAAGGGGGTGGTATGGTTGGCAATCTGCGAGGGGTGGATGTCTGGTTTGATGGCCAGCATCTAGAAACCTTAACCACCTTTAGCGTTGACACAAAAAATACCCACGGTACTGGCTGTACCCTCTCAGCCGCGATCGCAGCCAACCTGGCAAATGGCAAAGATTTACTATCTGCCACCAGAATGGCCAAAGACTACGTCACAACAGCCTTAACCCATGCCTTAAATATTGGGCAAGGCCAAGGTCCCGTAGGCCACTTTTTTCCTCTACTGTCCCATTAAAAGTTTTAGCTATAGGTATAGCGAACCTTTAGAACGATTCCCAATCAGAGCATTTCTCAGTTTCTACTCCATAGGGGTGCATACCACAGACTAAGGGATTCCCCCCATAAACTTGTCCGTGGTAGTGACTGCATCCCATACAGGCACGATGTTTAGTAGCGATCGGCTCTACATTGTAGAACAAAGGCTCAATGGCTTCTGCGTCAGAACTCTCCAAGCCAAAATACAGCTCTAGTAGCGAGCTTGTTAGCTCATCAAGTCGCTGATCAACCTCAACAAAAACTGTGCTTTGTACCTGTTCTACAATTTCTTCAGAAAGCTTGGCAAAGATATCAATTGCATCATCAATATCTCGCTTTACTTCTAAAAAGAATAGCTCTACTTCATCAGCTATTAGGTCGAAGCTAGTAAAGAAATCTTTTGACCAATCTTCCATAGGTTTGTGGCTTGCCTGCAAGCGAGATCGGGGACTGCGCCGAGCTTGTCTCTAGTCAGCGCCAACACATTAGATGAAAACCCCACCTACCAACTTCAGCCTTAGCAATTGGTCGAGGGAGACTGATCAAAAATCATAACTTAGATAGATGACTTCGTAGCATTCTGTTTACACACAGCAACTACTCTCGCTCTAGCCGCCGTAGTTCCTCCTGCAAATCCAGCACTTGCTGACGCAAATTATCCACACCTTGAGTTTCAGCTTTGGTCGGCTCCTCATCATCCGAGAGAATTTCGATCCGTCGCGGTTCGGAGCTGGTCGGTTCCGGAGCAGGAGTGGCTCCTGGTTGCTGGGCTCGATTCACCATGTCCTCGACAAATCGACGAGCCTCTTCCGTGCTCATCTCTCCTTTAGCAACAAGTTCATCCGCTAGTTTTTGAGCTTGTATCCGCAGTTCTCCTATCTTGCCACCTGCTTTCTCACCTGCGTAGGAGGCTAGACCCACACCCAGGTAAAATGCTTTTTGCACAAGATCACCAAATCCAGCCATAGTAATAACCGCTCCTTAGCATCTTAAAAGTTTAATCATAGTCAGTCGGGCAAGAAGTGAAACAGTCGTCCAACTCCTAACAGCGCGATTGGTCAGATAGATAATTCTAGGATAGGCAGAAATCCAAGCCAGTGCCCACTGAGAGTTTTTCTTCGACTAGCCAAAGCCCTAGTGAAGATCAACTGGCTTCATATTGGAACAAATTCTATCAGCACAAGTAGGCGGAAGATGTAGCGATCGCCTCTGGCATTTTCCCAGCACCCTTTAAAGCAAAGGAGACCCGGAGACCACGCCTGCTATAAGCATCCCGTATTGCTGCTACCTTCCGGTCCTGACAAGATTTGGGCGTTATGGCCGCGTGGGTCCGAGTCGATCCTTATTATAACCTGAGTTACGTCAATTTTTCTATCTAGCAACTCAAATTAGTAGCTCGATTTGCCATTCGGGCGTTGAATGACTGTTTCCATCATGCGGCGCTTGGCTTTGGGGTCAATACCCACCACACGGACGTAATCTTTACTATGCTCTGCGAGGCAAGCTTCCACTGCCGCGATCGCTTCTGATTCATGCCCTTGAACCGCAGCATAGGATTGCCAAGAATTGGTACGAAAACGCCGTTCATCCACAAATTCAATGCCTAAGCGATAGCCTTGAGCCAAAATTTGCTGCACCTTGTCTGCCACCGCACCCTGCAAATGTTTTCCAGTCGGTTGCGGCTGTTGAGGGGCGGGCTCCTGACGATAGTTGGCGGCAGTACCCGCGCCCTTAGAACCATTGCCATTTCCAGGTTGAGCAGTGACAGCAGTTGGTTCGGGACGAGGCTGAGGAGCAGGGCGGGATTCCTCCTCGTTAGTCCGATGGAATCCTAGCCGCAAATTGCGATTGTATTCTTCTGACAAGCGCATTTGCTGCACCCGTTGCTGCTCTTGCACCATGAATTCGCCGACTTCAATCAGATGCGGCAAGCTAAAGTCAGGTCTGTGGAATTCGGGAGGGCGATCGCCGCTGTTAACCACTCGTAGCGAAACGCGATCGTACCCGACACCTTTAATGAAGTTCAGCACCTGTTCATCATAAAGGCGGGCCCGGAGCGCCCCAAAGAAATCCACCGATTGATTAATAAAGTGATCGACAAGTTGTTCAATCGCTTGCTGCTGAATCGTATCTGCTTCAAAAATGCCACCAACAATGCCAATTTTGTCGTCTCGATTTGGTTCCCAATAGAACTTATCCATTCGCCCATCCCGAATCAGAGGGGCATATAAGGTTGACAAGTCATTACCCGTGATGATGATTGGCACCCGATGCAATGGGGTTGAGTCGTAACTGCCAGGGAGTTGGACGTTGGTAGGATTGTCCGCGATGTTCATCAAGGTGCCGTTCACCAACTGGGTGTTGACGGTGTACTGCGTCCCTTGATCGAGTCGGCCAGCGCCTGCATCTAAGTCGTTAATCATCAGCACGGTCATTCTGCCTCGCGTCCGAATCAGTTCGGCAGCTTCTCGGTAACGCAAGCGAATCAGGCGAGCTGGATCTCCCGCATCAGGGCTTTCTAGCTCTCCCGCCGACATATGGACAACTTCCACCCCTAGACGCTCAAAGACTAATTCACACTGAAAGGATTTTCCTTCTCCTTTACGACCGTGGATGCCCAAGAGCAGGGGAACCCGGACGTTGGGTAAATCGAGAAAGTTTTTCGTGATGTGAACAGCTAGCTTGTCGAGGAAGCGAGGCGAGATGTAGTAGCTCATGACGTTGGGGGAAGTAAACTGCTGGGCTTAAAACTAATGTTAAGTTTTTCTGACAAATGCGATCGCTAAATTGAGCGATGAAAGCTTACTAATCCAAAAAATAAGGAGAGGTAGAGTTTTCTACCCCTCCAGACTTTCACCTAGGAGAGTGATTGCACTAGGTTGATATTAAGCACAGGCAAACTGTTGTCCTGGCTTGCTTGGTAGATACAAGCTTAGTAGCGGTTGGCGTTGGGCTTGTGAACGATAAAGCTCAGTACTTGGCACTGCTTGATGTTGTCGAAGCCAACTACACGGATGTAGGAGCTGGAGTACTCAGAGCGGCAAGCGCGCACTTCACTGAGAACTTCTTGAGTATTAGAAGCACCAAACAGAGGCAACTTCCACAGGGTCCAGTAGTGCTGCTCAGGATCAGAATCTTCGCTGAACTCTACAGCAGGGATGTAGCCTTGGTCGAGAATGTACTGGAGCTGTTTGCCGATTTGGGCGTCAGACAGAGGAGGAAGGTAGGATAGAGTTTCGTAACGACGCTCTTTGGGTAGAGTTCTCATGGGTCCTGTTGCTATTTCTTACGTTTACGGGAATTAAATCTCACTGCTAACCAGGAAGGTTATCCAGACTAGATTCAGAATCTTGTACTGGTTCCGGCTGGGGGGAAGCATCAGTCGTAGTGAGCTGGGTGATTCGCTCCAGCTGCTGACGCCGATGCCCAACGTTGGCTTGCTTAATGTCAGTGCATGCCATTTCAGGCAAAAATTCGGTCACTGACTCCGCTAGATGCTCTCTCACAGTCATGATGCGAAATGCCAATTCCTGATTTTCCTTCAGGAGCGCTTGGAGATATAGTTCCCCATCTTGGATGGTGCCTTGACCAGAGAAGTGATGCAACCAAAGCGCTAATGGTGGATTCGTTTCACTCAGTTGAGCTAGGACTGTCCGCATTGCCTGATAAGTCAGGTAGCTAACCAGCACCTTCGTTGTATCTTTGGCAATTCTCTTGATATCCATTCAACAACCCCAGCCAATGGAAAAGAGTGAAGGACAAAGGATGAAGGATGAAAGTAAATTCATCCCTCCTATTTCCTTCAACCTTACAGGGTATCCATTGCCTCGAATTCGAACTTGATTTCTTTCCACAGTTCGCAGGCAGTAGCCAATTCAGGGCTCCACTTGCAAGCTTCACGGATGACGTCGCCGCCTTCACGCATCAGGTTGCGACCTTCGTTACGAGCTTGGATACAAGCTTCCAAAGCCACACGGTTAGCGGTTGCACCAGGCGCGTTACCCCAGGGGTGACCGAGGGTACCACCACCAAACTGCAAGCAGGAGTCATCTCCAAAGATTTCTACCAGGGCAGGCATGTGCCAAATGTGGATACCACCGGAAGCCACAGGCATTACACCA
This sequence comes from Trichocoleus desertorum ATA4-8-CV12, assembly GCA_019358975.1. Classification (NCBI taxonomy): domain Bacteria; kingdom Bacillati; phylum Cyanobacteriota; class Cyanophyceae; order Leptolyngbyales; family Trichocoleusaceae; genus Trichocoleus; species Trichocoleus desertorum. The sequence continues at coordinate 25,290 of JAHHIL010000014.1, read as the reverse complement.
GGCATGGAAGCCCAGTCTTGGGTGAAGAAGATACCGCGAGAGCGATCTTGCTCGACGTAGTTCTCACGCATCAAGTCTACGAAGCCCATGGTGATACCTTTTTCACCTTCGAGCTTACCTACAACGGTACCGGAGTGCAGGTGGTCACCACCAGACATCCGCAAGCACTTCGCCAAAACGCGGAAGTGGATACCGTGGTTCTTCTGACGGTCAATAACCGCGTGCATCGCACGGTGGATGTGGAGCAGAATGCCATTATCACGGCACCACTTAGCGAGGGTGGTGTTTGCAGTGAAACCACCGGTGAGGTAGTCGTGCATGATGATGGGGGTGCCGATTTCTTTAGCGAATTCAGCCCGCTGCATCATTTGCTCGCAGGTAGGAGCGGTGACGTTGAGGTAGTGACCCTTGATTTCGCCAGTTTCAGCTTGAGATTTTTCGATAGCTTCTTGAACGAACAGGAAGCGATCGCGCCAGCGCATGAAAGGCTGAGAGTTAATGTTTTCGTCGTCTTTGGTGAAGTCGAGACCACCACGCAGACACTCGTAAACTGCACGACCGTAGTTCTTAGCAGACAGACCGAGCTTAGGCTTAATGGTGCAACCTAGCAGAGGACGACCGTACTTGTTCAGTTTGTCGCGCTCAACTTGAATCCCGTGAGGAGGACCTTGGAAGGTCTTTAGGTAAGCCACAGGAATCCGCAAGTCTTCTAGACGCAGAGCCCGCAACGCTTTGAAACCAAACACGTTACCTACAATTGAGGTCAACATGTTGGTAACAGAGCCTTCTTCGAACAAGTCGAGAGGATAAGCTACGTAGCAGAAGAACTGGTTGTCTTCACCAGGAACGGGTTCGATGTCATAGCAACGACCCTTGTAGCGATCGAGGTCGGTCAACAGGTCGGTCCAAACAGTGGTCCAAGTACCTGTGGAAGACTCAGCAGCTACAGCCGCGCCAGCTTCTTCGGGAGGGACACCAGGCTGAGGAGTTACCCGGAAAGCAGCCAACAGGTCTGTATCTTTAGGTGTGTAGTCTGGAGTGTAATAGGTCAGGCGGTAATCCTTAACACCAGCCTGATACCCAGTTTTTGTCTGAGTCTTAGTTTGCGAATATGACATACTTTCCCTTCCTAGGAATCACTCAACTTACATCGATTAACTGAGTGCATCCAGACCAAATTGAGACATTCAGAGATACTTCTCTAACTGAGTCTGAATACTGTGCGTAGGCACCTCTGCCTGTGGACTTGAGCCATTGCCAAAGCTTCATAAAGCTGGTGCAACCCCACCTTTTACCGGGTCCACTTTGCGCCCATCAGTACGCTCTAAACAAAATATATCAGGAATTCAATAAGCTAAACCTTAAACATTCTTTACTCGCTTATATTCTTTTCTTATAGATGAATTTCAAAAGTAAATTTCCAATATTTTTCTTCACTTTTCTTAAAAATGACCCAGGTAAAGGCTCAATAGATTTGCAGTTTTCCTAAACTAAATTTATTTGTTTTTTTGCCATTTTATGCCCTTAAGCCGTAATTGCGAACCAATCAAATCAATCAGGGATCAAGAAGCTTAGAAGTATTTTGACAAGATTCGTTAAGTTGACTCCATCTAGGAAAGCAACTCAGAGTTTTTGAAGGCGGATAGAGGACTAGCTGATGCTTAGCTGTAAAAAGCGCAGGGTATTTGGTACTCAACAGAACTAGCCGCAGGCTAGCGTAGCGGTAGTTAATCAGCGCGAGACTAGCGATCGCGGTCCTATGGAGATCAGCTAATTTTTCCTGATCAAGTAATTTTTAGTCGTTTGCTGAACCAGGGGTAAGAAGCAGGATTAAGTAGCAGGTTAAGTAGCAGCACATTTTCCCCTTAATTCCTGACTGATTCAGAGATTAGCGGGGTATGCTGATGCACAAGATGCTATTCAGACTCGACTGTTCTAGCTCTAGAGGCTCAACTCAGCTGCCTCTAAGGCTTATAGTAGGGTGAGCTGAAATTCTCTACTTCTAGGTAATTAAGGCGCGTTCCCGATCAGCGCGATCGCTCTCTAGAACTGGCAATTGTCTTGGGCAGTTGAATTAAGCTGAGAGCATCACCTAGATAAGTTGATTAATTCATTGCTTACTTCCCCAAGGTAGGAGCCCAGGTAGGAGCTTTGTCATGGCAATTTCGCGAACTCAGATTGGTGTAATTTTTGGTGCTACGTTGCTATGGCTAAGCTTGCCGGGGATCGTCAGTCAGTTTAATGGGTCATCTAGCCGCACCCTAGCCCAACCAGCGGCAAGCGGGGAGGCCGCACCTGTTTACCCCAAAGAAGCACCGCCTCTGCGGGTTAGGCCGTTACCAGGCGATCGCCAATTACAAGAAACCCAAAACTTAGGGGCAGATTTCCGAGTCAGTGCGCTGCAACCGGATTACACGGGCAGCTTGTGGGTAGGGTCTTGGCAAGGCTTAGCACGTGTCAACCCGAACACGGGCAGAATTCTGGCGCGGATTAAATTACCGAACTACACGATAGGGGCCTTGGCTCAAGACAAAGTGGGCCGAGTTTGGGTAGGCACTTACACAGGGCTTTTACGGGTTGACCCTCGGAGTAATGAGACGACCGCCCAAAATTTCTCCTTGCCCTCTAACCGGGTTTTGTCTCTTTTAACCGATCGCCGAGGTTATTTGTGGGTCGGCACCGATCGTGGCTTGGCACTGATTAGCCCCGACCAAGGGCTGCTGATGACCACCGTCAAGGATTTGCCCGGAGTCAGCGCCAACGCTTTGACGTTGGACCCCCAAGGACAACTTTGGGTTGGTACTTTAGAAGGGCTAGTGCAGATCGACACTGCTAGTGGTTTAATCGTCAGACAACAGCCGGAGGTACCTGGAACTAGTGTCCAGGCTTTGACCCTCGGCCCTAGAGGGACTTTGTGGGCTGGCACTCCCAATGCGCTGCTGGAAGTTGACCCTCGAACTGGACAAGTGCTGCGATCGGTGACTCAGTTGCGGGGTCGCAATGTTTTATCGGTGCAGTTTGATAAAGTGGGAAGTCTTTGGGTTGGTACTAGTAAGGGATTGGTCCGACTCAACCCCTACAACGGAGCGATCGCAGGTCAGATTCCCAACTTGCCTTCCGACGAAATCTTGGCTATCTCCCCCGACACAGGCAATAAAGTGTGGGTTGGCACCAGTGAAGGGCTAGGTTGGGTGAGTTTGACCACGGGAGAAGCCAAGTCACATCTCGCGTTCACCCGTGAAAGAACTGACTTCGATCAGGCTCAAACGCCTTAACTGAGGTCAGCAACTGTAAAGGATTAGTTATTTCTAAGGTCAAGAGAAACATCAAGGCTTAGAATTTTGCCAATTCGCCTGTGTCTTCCCTGGCCTGGGCCTGTTTACTAATCCTTTCTGAGATACCTTATGGCAACTCGGCGCTTTTTCGACAATCTACCGTTCTCGTGGGAAGGAAAATCTGCCGAAACGATTCAGAACGATCGCCGTTGGCTAGAATCCATTACGCGCAATGCCGCCCCATTTTCGGACTGGTGGACTAAAGCGCGGATTATCCAGTTGGCTTACCCAGCACCTCCTAACCCACCTGTCACAGCGCCAGGGCATTTACCAATCTATGCGGGGCTAGGTTCAGAAGCTGCGATCGCTGAAGTTTTGCAGAGTTTGTGCAGTCCAGAAGAGTATCCTGACTTTCACCGCAAAGTGGATGTCGAGTTTGTGATTGAAACGCTCAACTATTGGAAGTTACGTCAGTTTTCGCAGGCTATTAGTCGTAACTTTGAGGTTTACGCCGACCGGGAGCATGCCAACACCTTTTTGGTGACGAGTACCGCTCCGGTATCGCTAGAGGTCGATCGCCAACTGCCTCCCCTACATCGATTTCGGCCTCTATTCAACGTCGATGAGTTTGCTCGCATCATTGAGGAGCGTGATGCCAAGCGGCTCAGCCTCAGAACTCACGGCTACTCCAGTCCTGCTACCAGCTTTTACCAATCGTTTATTAATGAAGCTAACGAGCTGAACCAGACCGATCCAAACACTCAAGCCCGCACGCTACAAAACGACCACTTCTACGTTGGCTATCAGTGGCCGAGCGAACAACCTGTGACCAGTCCAGGGCTCTGGGCCGACTACCAAAGCCATTTGGGAATCGTCTTCAAGTTTTTGTTTGTGTTGAGCGGCGTTGCAGGGATTTTTGGCACGATTCTCTATGTTTTTTTGAAACTGTTTGGCGTTCCAGTGCTGAAGCTGTTGGGGCTGCTTCCGGGCATTGCTCAGGTATGGGAGTGGAGCGATTTTGTCGCAACTGTCGATTTGGCGGTGCAATGGTATTGGATTGTGCCCACGGTGTTTTTGCTGTGGACGATTGTGTTTCTGCTGTTACGAATTGTGGTTTATCTGCGCGATCGCTACCGAGCAATTCACTATGGTGCGCCAGATTTAGCCGAGTTTTTCTGGCGGCTGGATCGAGCCTTAAGCAACCTCGCCAGCCATCCAGCTTCTGATGCACTTCGGGCAAGCGAGATAGAGGAGCAAACCACAGGCGATCGCCATCTGAGCCTTAATCTCATCGGTCACAGCATGGGTGGACTGTTGGTTGTGAGCGTGCTGCGAATTTTGTCCGATCGCTTTGGTAAAGATGACCAGGGTAGCTTACTACCTGACCCCAGCAGTCCAGTGAATGAGGAAGCTGACAACATTGGCAAGCATCTCCGCTTGGATACGCTGATTTTGGCATCACCGGATATCCCTCTAGAATTTATGCGGGAGGGGCGCAACAACTATGTACGCTCGGCCATGCGGCGCTGTCGGCGGATTTACTTGATGTCGAGCGATCGCGATATTGTGCTGCGCTACCTTTCTACAGTGAGTAATTGGTTTAGTGAACCAAGTATTCAAATGGCTGGAATGCGGCTGGGCAATATTTATCTAAAGCCGATTCAGGTTGACGGCAATACGCAACACCGCCCTTATATCCGCATCATGATCCATTCAGAGCGGGCGGTACAACCTACTTCGTCCTATGAGCTGTTCCGCAAATTCAATTACCTAGATTGCTCGGAAATGGGGGGTGATCAAAAAACGGGTGGGAAAATGCGGCGTGATCAAGGAACGGGTGGGATTAATGCAGTAGGTTTTCAGCTCAATCGTTTCAATGGTCTGCTGATTGACCTAATCAACACAACGTTATTTTTGTTTGGCATCAAAAAACTGGATGTACATGGTGGTTACTTCCAAGTCAATACGCGATCGTTTCAGATTTTGAAGTTCTTAATCACTGCCAATTTTTTAGATGACAGAGTGATTCAAAGCACAATCGAAACTCTAATTGAAGGGACTTCCATCAAGTTCTTACCGAGCCAGCCTTGGGTCATGCCTAACTCAACTGCTACCCCTCCCCCTAGCTCCACCTCAACTACAGACAAGCGGTAGGAGTTATGCGATCGCTAAATTCGGCCTGTGGTGATTAATTTGGAACCCCCACCTAAGCAGAGCAAACATAGAAATAGTGTCCACAGGCTAGTAGGCCGCAACACGACTCCTCCGCTCATAAATACCAGGAGAATTCCCAAACCCACAAATAACCATCCTGTCTGGCGAATACTTCGACTTCCCAAAACTAATATGCCGATACCGCTGGCTATAGAAATCACTGAGCCCGCAGCTGGAATGTCTCGCCACCAATAAGGTGATATTCGGGTGGTGAAAATGATGTTTTGGCCGAGGAAATAAACCCCCACCAAAACCAAAGCTAAACCGATTAATTTGTTTAAAAGTCGCATGAGTTGAGGGCACGCTAAATTTTTAGTCAGTTCTAGCATGCCCAGTCCCAACCTGCTCTCAACTTATTGATATTCGATTCTCGGTTCTGGCGATCGCCTGTGAGTATTTAATGCAACTTTGATTCAATGGAGCCAAACCCTTGGGGGCGCTTGCCCCCAAACCCCCACTGAGGGACGGTTGCGTCCCCCAGCCCCCCTCCAAACGAGCCTAGCTGTTAGCATTTCGATTCTTTATTTCATTTCTCTTACCTCCTTTTTTCTGCCTCCTGACTCCTACCTCCTGATTCTTCTCTCCCCTCCCTCTTCATCCTTCATCCCTCCTCCTTCATCCTTCTTTCACAGCCTCACCAAACCGCCATCGATCGCGAGTGTTTGTCCGGTGATGAAGGCAGCGTCTTCGGAGGCTAGAAAAGACACAACGCCGACAATCTCGTCTGGGTTGAGGGTTTGTTTGATGGCTTGCATTTGAGCGATCGCGTCAAACATATGCACTTGTGGCCCTGTTTCTGTAGTTCCGGTGCGAACTAAACCGGGAGCGACGGCGTTGACGGTAATGCCAAATTCGCCCATTTCGGTGGCTAAGGCTCTGGTTAAACCGATTACACCCATTTTGGCGGCGTTGTAGTGTGCCAGGTTAGGAATCACGAGCCAATTGGCGGTGGAAGTGAGGTTAATAATTCGGCCAAAGCGACGCTTTTTCATGCCTGGAATAAAGGCTTTGCACATGAGAAATGTGCCGTCCAAGCTCACGGCTAAAACTTTGCGCCAATCCTCAAAGCTCATGTCCTCAAAGGCATGAAAGGGATAAATGCCTGCGTTGTTGACCAGGATGTCGCATTGTCCTAGTTGGGCTTGCACAACTGCTGCAAACTCAGCCACAGATTCGGGAGAGGTAACGTCACAAATTTGCGCGATTGCCTTCTGTCCAGTTGCTCTGACTATTTCTTCGGTTTCGGTTGCTAGCGAAGTTGCAGCGATCGCGACATCCGCTCCATCTTCGGCTAGTCGCTTAGCGAAGGCTTGCCCCAACCCTCTAGAGCCGCCCGTGACTACAGCGACTTTACCTGCCAATCTTTTACCCATTCCAGCATCCCCACGTTTTCAACTGCGTCATTGTAGGGACTCAACTTTCTGAAAGTAAAGCAACACGAATTCACTAGTAGTAGAGATTAAGAGAATATTGGCCGCTCAAACAGCCCCTAATTCTACAGAAAATTTAAGCGTTGTCGGAGGATGAATTCTGCGATCGCTAAATCCACTGGGGTTGTCACCTTCAGATTGGTTTCTTCTCCGGGCACGATTCGGACGGGCAGGTTGCATTTTTCAAACAACGCTGCGTCATCGGTCACTTCCCAGCCTTGCGATCGCCCTGTTTCGTGACACTGCTTCAGCTGAGCGACATCAAAGCCTTGAGGAGTTTGAGCGGCCCACAGAAATTGGCGATCGGGTGTGCTATTGATCCAGTGGGTTCCTGGCTCTACGACCTTGATCGTATCTTTGACGGGCACCGCTGCAATCAGCCCGGAGCACTCGAACAATGCCTCGGCACAGCGATCGAGCAGTTCTGGGGTAGCTAGACATCGGGCTCCATCATGAATCAGCACGCGATCGGCTTCTGGAGGTAGTGCTTGCAGGCCGTTATAAACTGATTCTTGGCGGGTCGATCCACCTTGAATCAGCTCGACGGATTTAGAAAGAGAAACGCTGGCCATGATTTCTTTGAACTCAGGCCAATCTTCTGGCTGGCCGACAATGCCAATCCATTGGATGTGTCGAGACGCTTCAGCCGCCAACAGTGTCCAAGCGAGCAAAGGTTTTTCTAGGAGGGTCAACAACAATTTATTGCGATCGCTACCCATGCGACGACCCATTCCGGCGGCTGGAATTAATAAGTACACGCTACTCCCCTAACTTGCTCATGACTAAGTGACCCATGCACTGACCATGCTTGGAATAATTGCAGTGTTTTTTAAGAATTAACCCAAAATCATCAGTCCCATTGGTGTTTTGGAGACTGACTCCTTTAGAAGGATTGTTTTGCTAGGTATATCTTCACCTAAAATAGGGAGCGTCAGTCAACTTAAACTCTTCTAAATAATGCGAGTACTGGCCCTTGTCCCTGGTGGGATCGGCGATCAACTTCTGTTCTTCCCGACCCTTGATGACCTAAAACGGGCATACCCCGATGCCCAAATTGATATCGTCGTAGAACCGCGAGCCAAAGATGCTTACAGAGTCTGTAAGTCTGTTCACGACACCATTCCCTTCGACTTTAAACAAAACAATAGCTTGGCAGACTGGGGCAATCTCCTAGGTATTATTCGCGATCGTGAGTACGATACTGTCTTGTCCTTAGGGCAACGTTGGGCGATCGGACTGGTCCTCTGGCTCACGGGCATCCCTACGCGAGTTGGTTATGCGGCAGGCGGTGAACGCTTCCTGACTCAACCAGTCCCCCTGAAGCAAGAACAGTACGCGGCGCAAATGTACCATGACCTCCTGCAAGGTCTTGGGATTTCTACCCCCTGCCCAGAAATCACAATTAACGTTCCTAAAAAAGATATCGAATGGGCCGAAGCAGAACAAAAACGCTTAGGCATTCAAGAAAGTGGTTATGTCCTGATCCACGGTGGATCGAGCAACCTGTCTAAGGCCAAAGGTATTGATAAAATTTATCCGGTGCAAAACTGGCAAAAAATTATTCAAGATTTCCGGCAGCGTCAACCGAATCTCCCCATTGTGGTGGTTCAAGGGCCAGATGATGCGGAGTTTGTCACTGAACTACAAGAAGCGGCCCCAGATGTCAAAGTGACCAAACCCAGTGACATTGGCAAGCTCGCAGCTACGATTGCGGGAGCTAACTTGATGCTCTGCACCGACAGTGCCCCCATGCATCTCGCGGTTGCCGTCAAAACCTTCACCCTAGCCTTGTTTGGGCCTACCGATCCTAATAAACTTCTTCCCCAAGCCGATGGTTCAGGCGAAACTCGCTTTGTAGGGATCAAATCTCCTACTGACAAGATGGCGGACATTACGCCAGAAACGGTGCTCAAGAAAGTTTGGGGCAATTAGAAACCGGATGAAGGGGGCAGGAGGTAAAATTGCGGTCTTTTTGGATCGTGACGGTGTCCTCAATGTTGAGGCTGGCTACATTCACCAGGTTGAAGACTTGCATTTAATGCCCGGTGTGGCTCAGGCAGTGCGGCGGTTGAATGACCAAGGCTTGTTTTGCTGCTTGGTATCTAACCAATCGGGGCCAGCCCGCAACTACTATCCAATTAGCCATGTTGAAGCCTTACACCGAAGGCTATGCTCTCTCTTGAACCAAGCAGCAGGTGCCTACTTGGATGCACTGTACTTTTGCCCCACATTAAGTCCTCCGGAGGGTGGTATTAATCCCGATTTGACTCGCTGGAGCACTTGGCGTAAACCCAATACAGGCATGCTGATTGCTGCGGCCTGGGAGCATGACCTCGATATCAGCCAAAGTTTTATGGTCGGAGATAAAGCGACTGATATCGACATGGCTCACAATGCAGGCTGCACCGGGATATTAGTTCAGACTGGATTTGGCGATCGCGTCTTAGGTGGCGAATACCAACATCACACCCGCCCCGACTACATTGCCGCAGATCTCCCTGCTGCTGTTGATTGGATTTTGTCACTACGAAACCACTAGGTTGAAAAATTCATCATCCAGTTCATAGCCAAACATCTGAGCCATTGACTTGACACGAGCTTTGCTGGGGATACCATACTGCTTCAGCCAATCCGCCAAGACAAACACTTTTTTCATCACGAACAACTCCAAAGCCTCTGGGTTGTATTGAATCCCTTCCACCCGATGAAACTGATGTGGCACTTGCATGGCTGTATAACGAGCCAGTTCCCCCGCTTTCCAGTCGAGCAAAAAGGGCAACCAAGGATAAGCCGCATCTAGTCGCACAAACCACAGGCGGATCTCAGGAATTTCGGGCAACTCTCTTGGGTCTTCAGGCTCACGCGGATATTCAATTTCAAAGGTGATCTTCTGTTCAGAAGCCGCGATCGCCCCTTCTCTAATTAACTTCTCAATCACAGTTTGCACGGGCGATACATCTAAACTGTTGAAATGTTCAGGCTTGAGCGAAATTGTGATTGTCATTGACTTTCCAGGCTGAAGAAATTGTTTTGGCAGCAAGTGTGCTAGGAATGTTTCAATTTTCGCTGAATTCAACCGCAATATTGCATTCTTACCAATTTCTTGGCCCGAGAGGGAGGTGAGAAGGAAGTCAGAAAAGAAGTTATGATCAGTTCCCGTGATTTTTAGAGATGGGCGGTCATGCAGAGATTCCAGGTTGAAGTCCTGAGGGCAACCTCAAATCCCCAACAGGCGATTTATTTAGCCATGCACCAGGACTACAGCGAAGCCTGGGTCTATGGAGAGCGCGATCGCTGGCCCGATGAAGCTAAATGTGGCGAGTTAATCACCAAGAACCTCCTGGCGGGCAATCGGGGACACTACGGCCCGCTAGAACATCCACAAATTATCCTCAACTGCGGCTGGTTCCCTCACTCCACCATGCAGCAAATCCGAACTCACAGGGTCGGCGTGAGCTTTGATGTTCAATGTCTTGCGGGGGATACAGAAATTACCTTCGTCAAAGCATCGGGTAGCCTCCGCAAAATTAGAATTGCTGACCTCTATGACCTCTGGGCCAATGGTGAAAAAGCCGTCAGAACTAGAAATGTTCGAGGACGTAACGGTGAACCGCCGGGAGAGTATCGCCGTGATTGCAAAAATCGTTTGAAGAAAATGTCGCTGCGGGTCTTGAATGAAGAAACTGGCATCTTCGAGACCAGCCATATCCAGCACATTTTCAATCAAGGCATGCAGCCAGTTTATCGCCTCACCCTTGAAGACGGTCGCACCCTCGACTGCACCGAAAACCACCAGCTATTTACTGCCGAGGGTTGGAGTCGCATGGGTGAAGCGCTGGAACTCCTAACCAATGCTGATGGTGAAGTCTTATCCTTCAAACAAGATTGCCATTTGATGACAAATGGAGTTGTCGTCGGTGAGAGGCCAAAACTAGAGTTCGCGCAAAACCTTATGCCGATTACCGAGTTACTTCCTAAGCCAAAACCCCAAGGTCGAAAGCTCAAAGCTCATCCGATGAAAGTGGTTCAGGTTAAGTACCTAGGACGGCAGCAAACCTATGACATTGAAGTGGCTGGTCGTTGGCATAACTTTGTAGCAAATGGCGTAGTAGTACACAACTCTTTCCGTTACACAGGGCAGCGCATTATTGATGTGGTGGAGGGAAAGCGAGATGTGGAAGATGTCTTCTATCTACGCCCCGTTGGTTTTTACACCGATCGCCAAGGCAAGCGCTACGAATACACCGAAGAACTGAGAAGGCAAGATCTGGAATGGTGTTTTGCGGGTTGCGAACGCTACAAACTCCGGATTGACCAAGGCTTTTCTGAGGAACATGCCCGCAGCTTAATTCCCTTTGATGTACGGCAGCATTGGGTCATGTCAGCCAACGTGCGATCGCTGATGCATTTGATCGACCTCAGATGGAAAGCAGATGCTCAACTGGAAGCCCAAAAGCTATGTGAGCTAATCTGGCCGCACTTCCAGGCTTGGGTGCCCGCGATCGCTGACTGGTATGAAACCAACCGATTAAAGAAAGCTCGCTTAGCGCCATAGCTAGTTAGTTATTGTGGCTCAGCCTTAGTGACAGATTGCTCATCTACCCCCAAAGTCAGCTCTAGGGGTGTGTTGTTTGGTAATGCCTTTACGACGGTTCGGTATACGTCATAGTTGGCGGCGGCGGTGGTTGCGCGATCGCCACTCTGATAAGTAATTTGATACTCCACAGTTTTGAGGATCTGGGGAGTGCTGATTTTCTCGTAGGTACGCTGTCGTTGCTCCATTTCATCTACGGTAGGGCGAGGCGGTAAAGCAGGCCACCATAGTCCCCGATCGTCTGGCCCTGTGACTGCACCTTCGGGTCGATTGCCGTTGCGATTGAGCAGAGAAGTCGTCGAAAAGGCTTCGGTACGAGTCGCTTGATCACGGCCTGGGTTGGTAGAGTATTCTACCTGCCAGGTATAGGTGGTGCGAGCGGTCGCTTCATATTGGCTGGCAGTTAGAGTTTCGCACCCTGCCAGCGCGATCGCCAGTCCAAGCCCCATAAAGATGCAGCGAATTCTTGGCCATTGATGCGATCGCTTGCACTTGAATCGCTCAGTTACATCCATGCAACTAGAATTTTTTAGGCTTGGCGACAAAAGTCTCATAGAAGTTTTTAGGGAATGCGGCATAAAATTTATTAAACTAAAAATACAGATTTTCTCTCTACCCATTAACGACCAAGTTAATTTCCCACAAAACAAGTACAGAAAGGATTAACTTTTCCGCTCAATCCTTTTTTATTTAATTTCGTTTTTTAGTAAGGCAAGAGAAAATAAATAGCGGCTTCCACTTAGATTCCAAGCTTTCTACTAACAGGATTTATCATCTCTCCTTAAGAAAGGAATCCATAATCTATATGGAGGGGTTGGCCTTAAAACTATTTCTTAATTATTTGGTATCGCCAGTGTCACCAAATCTTTACGAATACTTGGCTAAAACAAAAGCTGTCTCAAGGATTGACTTCCTTTAATTTAATTTAAACTTTTCCGCCTTCATCCGGAAAACTCTTTTATCTAAACCCTGAAAGTATTGATTTCAAGGGCTTTGGTGGTCAAAAACAAAAACAACAATCTTTCCTAAGGGCATTAAATATATTCAGAGTCAGGCCAAGACAAATCTTAGTATTCTGAATATGAGGCTGTTCCCAGTTAGCAGCTTGCTACAAACAACCTAATTTATTTAAGCAGACCTTAATCTTTAGCAATATTGCCAGTGTTAACTTGGTGGCTCAAAGCTGAAGAAAGTGAAAAGCCACATTTACCTCACAAACAACCAGAAGATAATTAGGCAAGAGATTCCAGCAGTTCAAAGGCCATGAAATAAGGATTTCTCTACAGATATAGTGGCAGATAGCGTGCTGGGTTATTTATGCAGTCACTTTCGAGTTATGTGTTGGTTCTGAGCCAACAATCAGATGATTTAGAGATATTAAAGTCGCTATTAGGCCGACTCTGCTGTGCTGTCAGTGTAGCTGGCTCAGAAGCACAAGCAATGGCTCAAGCGAATCAAGAACTACCTTATCTAGTAATTTTGTCAGGCGATCGCCATGCTTGGTCAGGGGGCTTGGTTCATCATTTACGCAGCATGACCCGGACTAGCAATACGACCATTGTGGCCCTAACCGATTGTCATGCCCCTAGTTGGTTGCCACAGGAAGAAAACCCTGGATTCGATGGTTTTTTAGTCAAACCGATCAGTGGCGACATTCTTTCTTCGTTAGTGCAATCGGCTAAAGTGCGGCGCAGTTGCTTAGTCGGAAGTTGAAGTTCAGTAAGATCGAGGCAGTTGACGCTCACTTGGGCAACTAGTAGGCAGCTAAACCTAGGCAACTGAGCTTCAGCAACTGAGTTAGATCCATCTAAGGCGAATCCCATCAGTCATGCAACTCGCTCCCCTCTATCCAGTCTTATATCAGCTTCTCAAGCCTGCTTTTCCGGGCTGTCTCTGGAGCGGTCATTGCAGCTCACCCGCGATCGCCCTCACATTTGATGATGGGCCTCACCCAGAGCACACTCCTAGACTTTTAGAAGTTTTAAATACTTACAAGATTCCGGCTAGCTTCTTTTGGCTTGGTGCTTGTGTGAATCAAGCTCCCACTGTCGCTCAAAGCGTTTATGAACAAGGTTACTGGATTGGCTTGCATGGCTACGACCATCGGGCTTTTCCTAAACTCACCCCTACTGCGCTCAAACAAAGCCTAGAGCAAACTCAAAGCGCGATCGCCCAAGCCTGTCACTTAGAGTTGGCTTACGTACAGCAGCACATGATCGATGTTCGGCCACCTAACGGCTTATTTACCCCTCAAACCTTAAGCCTGCTAAAAAACTGGGGTTACCGCCCTGTGATGTGGAGCGTTGTGCCTGAAGACTGGGAGCGACCTGGCATTTCCGTTGTGACGCAGCGGGTGCTCAAACAAGTGCAGCAGGGTTCGCTGATTGTTTTACATGACGGCTATTTTGGAGGAGCTGATGTGGCAGCCACCGTCGCTGGGTTGATTCCTCGCCTTCTACAACTCGGCTATCACTTTGTCACAGTCGATCAACTTTGGCAGATGCAAAGCCAACACTAAAATAAATAATCATCAGGGTTGCATGATTTGATTCTCTTTCCAACTTGTGGATTTGATTTTCATTCCTAAGCTAGGTTTTAGGGTGCTATAGCAGACTGCACAATTTCAGTTCAACTCAAAATTAAATAACTCCACAATCTTCTAGTCTTCTAGATTTTTGCACCCTCTCGCTTAAGAGATCAGGAAGCAAGGCTCTGCGGAGCCTCAGCAATTTCCTCATTTATGACTGAAGGTTACTGAATCTAAAATCAAGCAACTCTCTGGCAGGTACATCAAGTGTTACCTTTCGTTATAGATGAGAGAAAAATTCTTATTTTCAAGTTTTGGTTTGATAACAAGGTGCAAGATGGGTTGTCCTATCAAGGAGAGTTGTTTTGCCGCCTGCAAACCTTAGAGCTACGCTATCGTCCTCAGCTCTACCACTTTGGCTGCAAACTCTCCCAGCAAGGCACTTCGATTGTGATCAGTTCTGGCATCAATACTTGCAGCCTCTGGATCAGCCTGCGTGATCCTGCCATCAAAACCATGTTGGCAAACTCAGGAATTTCAGACTTACCTAACATGCCCCCGTTCTCATTAGTAGAGCCTTTTGAGCCTCCTCAACCTGAGGAAACTAGCTACTAGCTCCATAAGCTTTAATGGAAAAAATTTGATTATCTGAGTAAAGCAATTTAGATCTTTTAATCTCCTCTCGAAATAATCCTGATTTAGCTGTAGGTTCGCTGAGCTAGGGTGGGTAAGTTGAATCAGCCGTTGATGAGTTATCAGCCAATGCCGCACAGTTGGAGACTTTTGAGCTAACCTACGGCAAGGGCGATCGCCTTTGCGGCTAATTTCACACATCTCAATGTTGCCGTTGGCGCTCATTAAGCTGCACACTAAAGGCTCTCCGAAACATTTCTCGGTTTGGTACTTCTCTTGATGAAAAACTCATCATTCTAAAACGAGGGAGCTGAACGACCCTGTCAAAATTACTGACTTTCACAGCTTCACTGGTCCGGAAGTCACATTCCGAGCTTGCTAGCGTTATTGTCAACCCGCTATTGCATGAAATGTTTGCCTGAGTTCTACTTCTTTGTGATGTTTACGCTATCATCAAAAGCTCATGGATTCTTCACGAGTGTAGTCGATGAAAATCAAACTTCCTCATGGTTGCATCATGCTGACTGTGCATATCCTGCTAACTTTCACCTCGTAAGTTATGGCAAGGAAAAGGATGCAACTTTTGTGAGAAAAGCTACAATCGGAGAGACATTCAAAATTTCAGTACTCACCGATACCTTGGCAGAGCCTCAACTAAACATCGTATGTTTGGGGATGGGGTCAGTTTTTGCGTTGCTAACAATTAGCAATTGGAGTATTTCGCAAATTTATGACCAAATTCTCTAACTTCAGAGGGTTATCTTCTGAAAAAGCATGTTACCAATGATGGATAGAGATCTTTATCTCTGTTAGCTTGTTGAGGTGAATGCTGTTGTAGGGAAGGCGATACCAAAGCTAGATGAGCGTCGCGTGCTCGACGGCATGATCACCTAAGCAACTTGTTTGAGATTTGTTCAAGCAAGTTTTTCAATCCTTTAGACCTTGAATGGTCTCAACTTTTTTGATTCTCTACATATAAGGAGCATGAGGAACGCGGCATGACCCAGGCCCATAACGTACTCGAAACCATCGAATCGCTTCGCGACGCTTCTGACGAACAGCCTGATGGTGAGCTGGATGACTTCTTACCTGAAGAAGAAGATGATGACTCTCTAGATGTGCAACCGGATGAAGGAGATGGTAAGTCTGCCAAGGGTCGGGCTACCCGACGACGCGCTCAAGCTAAAAAGAAGCATTACACCGAAGACTCAATCCGTCTTTATCTTCAAGAGATTGGCCGCATTCGACTCCTCCGGGCAGATGAAGAAATTGAGCTAGCGCGGAAAATTGCGGATTTATTGGAACTAGAACGCATTCGCGAACGGCTCTCCGATAAGCTTGAGCGCGAACCTCATGATGGTGAGTGGGCGAGCGAAGTCAATATGGGGCTGCAAGCTTTCCGCTCTCGCCTCCATTTGGGTCGGCGGGCTAAAGAGAAAATGGTGCAGTCTAACCTGCGCTTGGTGGTTTCCATTGCCAAGAAGTACATGAATCGGGGCCTTTCGTTTCAGGACTTGATTCAGGAAGGTAGCTTAGGTTTGATCCGAGCTGCCGAGAAATTTGATCACGAAAAGGGTTACAAGTTCTCGACCTACGCAACTTGGTGGATTCGTCAGGCAATTACACGGGCGATCGCGGATCAATCTCGGACGATTCGCCTACCAGTCCACTTGTACGAAACCATTTCTCGGATTAAGAAAACCACAAAGCTGCTCTCTCAAGAAATGGGTCGTAAGCCCACCGAGGAAGAGATTGCGACTCGCATGGAAATGACCATCGAGAAGCTACGGTTTATTGCCAAGTCTGCCCAATTACCAATTTCCTTAGAAACTCCCATTGGTAAAGAAGAAGATTCTCGCTTGGGTGACTTTATTGAATCCGATGGCGAAACACCTGAAGATCAAGTCTCTAAGAATCTACTGCGGGAAGATTTAGAAAGCGTTTTGGGTACTCTCAGCCCTCGCGAACGGGATGTACTGCGACTACGCTACGGCCTAGACGATGGACGGATGAAGACCCTAGAAGAAATCGGCCAAATCTTCAACGTCACACGGGAACGGATTCGTCAAATTGAGGCGAAAGCGTTGCGTAAACTGCGCCACCCCAACCGCAACAGCGTGCTTAAAGAGTACATTCGCTAAGCTTTACAGCACAAGCAGGGCATCACTTGTGGGTGCCCCAACAAAAAAAGCTCGTAGCACAATTGCTATTGAGCTTTTTTTGTGGTTCGAAAAAGCAGACATGAAAAAACTGGAAGCTCAATTTGAAACTTCCAGTGCTTTGGTAATTTGAGGTTGACAAAACGATTCGCCTAAAGCGTTTACATTAGGCCCCAAAAATGTAAAAAGCCTTCATTGGAGAAGAGTTCAATTAAAGTAGCGGCTAAGAAGCCTAGCATCGCAAGGCGGCCATTCCAAATTTCTGCTTGAGGCGTAAAACCAAAACGCCAAGCGTTGCGATCGTCCATGACAGGAGTAGTAGTCTTGGTGATGTCTTGCATCGTTTTCTCTCCAAAGGTGTGAGATTAACAGAGATCACTCAGCGAACAGTGAGGTTTAGCTAAGCAAGAGAGTTAACACAAAGTCTTATAAACTTATGTAAAACAATGTAGCCAAAAATCTTGCTATGTGCAACATGGATTTGTTGCGATCGCTCTCCCTATCAAGCAGAGGACGACAGCCCAACTGCCTTTAACCTACATCAAACCCCAGAAGTGCAGGAAGCCTTGACCAGAGGTCAACTCGATTAAAGCAGCTGCCAAAAACCCAATCATGGCGAGGCGACCGTTCCAGACTTCGGCTTGAGGTGTAAAGCCAAGCCGCCAAGCGTTGCGATCGTCTAGGGTTGGAGGAGTTACTTTCGTAGTGTTTTGCATCAGTTTCTCTTCCTATGGCCGTAATTTGTTAAGCAGGCTGTAACACCATGTAAATAAATGTAAACCAGTTTGGCCTCAAAAAGCCTCTTTCATAAGGAATAGACAGCAACAGCAACACAACCGATTAAAATTTCCGCTGATTAGCAAAAATCGCCTGGCCTGTTTCAGGTTCAAAGAGGTGAATTTTTTCAGTCGCGATCGCCAACCACATTTCCTCGCCTAAGCGCACCGCTTGGTCAGGACTAATTCGCGCTTGCAGGATTGATTCTGGAGTTTCAGATCCCACTAAACGTACAAGCACTTGGGTTTCATTGCCCAGGGCTTCGACTCGTTCTACTTGTACGGGTAAATTCTTGGGTGCGGGCACACTGACACTCACATGCTCTGGCCGAATTCCTAGCAGGAGCGATCGCCCATCATATTTTTGCAAGGTTGTGGCCCAAACTTCAGGCAAGGTAAGGCGGAACTGGGGATGGGTAATTAGCAACGGAGCTTTGACCTGGACGGGTAGAAAGTTCATGGTAGGAGAGCCGATAAACTCTGCCACAAAGCGATTCACGGGTCGGTTATACAGCTCTAGCGGTGAGGCAATTTGTTGAATCTGCCCCGCATTCATCACAGCAATGCGATCGCCCATCGTCATCGCTTCCACTTGGTCGTGCGTAACGTAAATGGTGGTGGTGCCCAGTTGCCGCTGTAGTTTCACAATTTGGGCACGGGTTTCTGTGCGGAGTTTGGCATCCAAGTTAGATAGCGGCTCATCCATCAAAAAGACTTGGGGATTGCGGGCCATGGCTCGTCCCAAAGCCACTCGTTGTTTTTGCCCACCGGAAAGTTGTTTGGGCAAGCGGCGCAAAAGTGCCTCAATCTGCAACATTTGGGCGACCGTTCGCACCCGCTCATCAACCGTGCGTTCGCGATCTGACCAGTAACGTAGCCCTTTAGGGAGCGATCGCGTGGAGCTGACCAGCAGATTCTCAGCCCAAACGGGTAATCCTTGCTGCCTGCTATTTCTCCGGGTTCTGATTGGTTCTGGATTAGTTAATTCTGGATGAGCTAATTCTGGGTTGCCTAGTTTGGTGCGTCTAAGGCCAAAAGCCAGGTTGTCATAGACGCTCATGTGCGGGTATAGCGCATAGCTCTGAAACACCATCGCAATATCCCGCGCTTTGGGGGGCAAATCGTTGACTAAGCGATCGCCTACCCAAATGTTGCCGCCAGTGAGATCTTCTAAGCCAGCGATTAAGCGGAGCAGGGTGCTTTTGCCACAACCTGACGGCCCTACCAATACCATAAACTCGCCATCATTCACAGTCAGGTTGATGCGCCGCAGCACACTCACACTCAGCGTTGGCGGTGTAGCAGATGCCGCTGGAGTGGATTCAGCTTCACTCATAGGTGCCATGCCCTTGACGAGTAAAGGCTCCGCTGGAGCAGGAACGCTCGTCCCTTCTCCCTGCCGATTGGCAAAACTTTTATAGATATTTTCTAGAACAACCTGCGCCACGATAGCTCCGATCCATAGCGTTGAAATTTAGCTTACTGGACTTTATCTCCAGATTGCACGGTCTCTAGCCTTGCTAGCTGTATGAATCTGTCGCTAATCTGTCTCCAAGGAACTGGTTGAGGTTTCTAGCGCTGTAATCAAGGCAACTTTCTCCCCAGAGTTAAGAGGGAAGAGGCGATCGCCTGCGCTATCCTTGCCGCGAATCGCCACCGTCTCTACGGCCAAGCGGGCCAAACGATTTTGATTCGTCCATAACAATACCTCAGTGTCAGGCAAAGCCGCTGTAATGCCTGCTAGGTTATCGGTCTTGGCGGTAAACTGAATCGCTTGAATGCCAATTTCACCCCGATTGGTCAACCGTAAAGCAGTGACAGGCATCCGTTTAGCATAGCCCCGCTCCGAGACTAGCAAGAGGTTGCTTTCGGCTTCTAGAATGACACAGCCTACTAGTTTCTCTTGCTTGCGGAGACGTAAAGCCTGATTACCTTGGGCGGTTCGTCCCATCAGCGGTAATTGGTCTTCATCTACCTCAAATCGCAGCAATCGCCCTCCTGAAGTTGCAAGGACAATTTGCTGACCAATAAAGGCTGGACAAGCATAGACCAATTCATCGTCGTCTTTTAGCTTTAGGGCAGTTAACCCCCGACTGGTCAGGTTAGTAAATTCTGAAAGCGGTACCCGTTTAGCTCGCCCCTGTCGAGTCAGCATCACCAAGCTCAGTTCTTCCACATTCTCTGGAATCAGGAGTTGAGAACTGATTGTTTCTGGATCACCTTGGACGGCGTTAGGCAACAAGATGACAAGAGGCGTTCCCTTGGCATTGCGTCCTGTACTAACCGGAATATCGCCCACCTTAATGGTGTAGGCTTTGCCACTCCGGGTAAACACGAGCAGTTCTTGCGCGGTGTTAGTCCAGAGGGTCTGATTGACTACATCACTATTTTCCGCTGGCGCTGTCGGAGTGGAGTGACCGTTTTTGCCACGATTTTGCCGCTGGAAAGCTTTTACAGACAACCGCCGCACATAACCGCGTTGAGTTAGCTCCAAGACTGTCTCCTCTTCGGCGCTGGGTGCCTCAGCTAGGAGCTCTTCTTCCGGGACTGTGGTCACTGAAATGCTGCCAGCGATGCGAGTCCGGCGAACATCTCCATGCTTTTTCTTCAATGCCCGGAGGTCTTTTTTAAGAGCTTTCAGAAGTTCATGGCGATCGCCCAACAACCGCTGCAAACTTTGCATCCGGTGGGTGAGTTCCTCATATTCGGTCTGCAAGTTCTGTCGCTCCAGTCCGGTCAAGCGCCGCATTGGCATGGATAAAATGGCATCGGCTTGGCGATCGCTGAGATCCAGCTCGTTTTGCAAGCTGATTTTGGCAGTGGTGCCATCCGGAGCATGGCGCAGAATCTCGATGACAGGGTCGAGGTGGGATAAGGCAGTTAATAACCCTTCTACTAAGTGAGCGCGGCTCTGGGCTTGATTCAGCTCATTGGTATACTGCCGCGTCAAGGTGACTTCGCGGAAGTCGAGGAAATGCTGGAGCAGTTGCTTGAGAGTGAGCTGGCGGGGTTGGCTATCGACGAGGGCTAGCAAAATGGCCCCAAAGTTAGTCTGCAACGGAGTTTGCTTGTAGAGGTGATGTAACACAAGTTGCGGACTCACATCCCGCTTCAGTTCAATCACAATCCGCATGCCATCGCGATCGCTTTCATCCCGGATGTCAGCAATTCCTTCAATGCGGCCTTGGTTCACCAAGTCAGCCATCTTCTCAATCAAGCCCGCTTTGTTGACTTGATAGGGCAACTCCGTGATCACAATTGCCGTGCGGCGCTGTCGTCCCTTACCCACAGGAATTTCTTCAACTTGGGCAATTCCTCGCATGGGAATACTGCCTCGCCCCGTGGTGTAGGCATCGCGAATCCCCTCTTTGCCGACAATTTCTCCTCCGGTCGGAAAATCGGGACCAGGAATAATTTCTAGCAATTGCTCATCGGATAACTGTGGGCGATCGATTAAAGCGATCAAGCCATCGACCACTTCGCCTAAATTGTGGGGAGGAATATTGGTGGCCATGCCCACAGCAATACCAGAACTGCCATTGAGTAGCAAAAATGGTAGCTGGGCTGGTAGAACGGTAGGCTCTTGCTGCGAGTTGTCAAAGTTGCCAATAAAATCAACCGTGGCTTCGCCAATTTCACTCAGCAAGCCTTCATTGCCAATCTGCGCTAACCGAGTTTCGGTGTAACGCATGGCGGCAGGAGGGTCGTCATCCACCGAGCCAAAGTTGCCATGCCCTGCCAAGAGCGGATAGCGACTGGAAAATTCTTGCACCAGCCTGACTAAAGCGTCATAAACCGCTTGGTCGCCGTGGGGGTGATATTTACCCAACACATCCCCAACCACACGAGCACATTTCCGGTAGGGGCGATCGGGGGTAAGACCCAGTTCGTGCATGGCATACAAAATACGCCGATGCACTGGCTTCATGCCATCCCGCACATCTGGCAACGCCCGCCCGACAATCACACTCATGGCGTATTCCAGGTAGGACTGTTGCATTTCTATATGCAGGGCAGTGGGGATGACCTGTCCGTTTTGGATCAGGTTCAACTGTTTCGCCATGAGCTTTATTCCTTAGTTCCTGACTTCAAACCAATATCTTGATAACTTGAGAATAGTGAGGCACAGCATACCTCAAACGACCCTACTTACAGCATCCCTCAGAGTAGGATCAAACCGGAGGGATGTGGCATCGGCAGACCGAAGGGTAAACTACTGCATTGTGGGGCCATGATTAAGGAAACCAAGATGAAAACCGTTTTAATTGTGGAGGATGATTTGGTAAACGCTCGCGTTTTTGGCAAAATTTTGACTAAACGTGGGGGTCTAGCTGTGAAACACACGGAAAATGTCGAAGAGGTAATCCAAATTGCCCGCTCTGGTGAAGCCGATATTATTCTGATGGATGTTTCTTTGGCTCGAAGTGTTTATCAAGGCAAATCGGTTGATGGCATCAAAATTACGCAAATGCTGAAAGCAGATCCGCAGACAGCTCAACTCCCCATCATCCTAGTTACGGCTCATGCCATGCAGGGCGATCGCGAGACTTTTTTGAAGCAGAGTGGAGCTGACGGCTATATTTCTAAGCCTGTCGTCGATCATCAACAGTTTGTTGATCAAATTACCGCTCTATTGCCTCAAGACTAGAGTGCTTCAAGGCTGGGTCCAATTCCAGCATCCTCCTGTGCAAGCAGGTGGAAACTGCTTAGGTTGAACCATGCAGCAGGTTTTGCCAATTTTATACAAATGTACTACTAAGGAAATTGTAGCAAGTCTTGCTGAACAATGGGCTCAGACTGGCTGAGAGCCTCTACTCAGCTGATTGGCTCCTATTGATAGGCTTACTAGCAAGGCCACCTAGCTCAGGTCAGCAACGAGTTCATGTGAGCCGTCTCAAACTGAGTTCACCTAGCGACTACGAATATTACCTGGAGCTTTGCTCCTAGCTTGTTATAGCTTTGCTTTTTCCTGCTTGTAGCTACTGGGGAGCCTGCTGAGGGGCTGGCTGGGTCTGGTTCCGAGCTAGTGTTGCTTGGATTCTCGGCGTATCTAGTAGCTTCTTGGCATCTGTGAGCAGGCGATCGCCCCAGAGGTTTTCCTTGAGAAACTTCATGTCAGCATAGCGACTGTCTAAGTCAATTGCTTTTTCGCCCAACACTAATCCTTGTTCGCGATCGCCTTTGTTGTAGAGCGCGACTGCCAGGGCTAGCTGGGGTTCAGCAGCTTTGGCATCAATCGCAACCGCAGTCTGCCATTGCTTAATAGCTGCATCTACCGAGCCTTGCTCATATCGAATCAGGCCAATGTTGTTAACGGCTGGCCAAAACTTGGGTTCTTGCTTCACCGCAGTTTCGTACTGGGCGATCGCTTCTTGATAACGCTTCAGCATGTAGTAGGCATTGCCTAGATCAAATAAAGCTCCAGATGTATCTGGCTTCAACTTCAAGCCCGCTTGCAGGTACTCAGCCGCCCTAGCGTACTGGGATTTTTGGAAATAAGCTGAACCCAGCGCAAATAGAATGGCACTATTTTCAGAGTCTAGCGATCGCGCCCGCTCTAGTGACTTAATGCCTTTATCTAGCTCAGTTTCTTGTAAATACAAACTGCCGAGCAATGACCAGACTTGCGAGTTATTGGGAGCCAGTTGAGACGCCAACTGCGCTCTAGACAGCGCTACTTCGTATTGCTGAAACTGAGCAAGCTGAGCTGCTTCCTGTGCTAGACTGAGGCCCTGCTGCTCTAGCTGACTAGAGTTCAATTGCAGTGTGTGGGGAATCATTGCTTGCGCCGAGGCAGGTTGAGCAACACTCCACAAACCAAGGGCGATTAGGAGAGGAAGCAGAGGAAAGCGGTTAGGCACAGTACAGTCCTAAGATAAAGAACACGAGTTTTCAGTTAGCTTAGACCATCTCACCCCAATCATGGCAACACCCTGAAGCAAAAGTCAGCCAAGAAAAGATAGCTGATTTGGGAGGGAAGTTGGCATTGGTAGCACTTCCAGTGTAATTCATCGTCTATGCTGTAAGGTTGATCCCCTTGTATTCCGCTCTTAGCCTCCACCCTCCTTGCCAGAGAGCATTTATTCACTTTCTAGGTTGAATTTGTCTTGAGCGCTCAGTTTACCTTTCAATGTCAGGCTCGATGCTGCCGCACTCAGGCTAGAGCAGGTCTGTTTACAACGCCACATGGTGTGGTAGAAACGCCTCGATTCATGCCAGTGGGGACGCTGGCGAATGTTAAGACCATCACACCAGACCAGCTCCAAGCCACTGGTGCCCAGATGGTACTTGCCAACACCTACCATCTACACCTGCAACCAGGTGAGGAGATTGTGGCGCAGGCGGGAGGGTTGCATCAATTTATGGGTTGGTCTGGCCCGATGCTGACTGATTCTGGTGGCTTTCAAGTGTTTAGCTTGAGCGAAATGCGCCAAATTGATGAGGCAGGCGTGAAGTTTCGCTCTCCCAAAGATGGTCAAATTATTCACCTGACCCCAGAGCGATCGATTCAGATCCAAAATCAACTGGGCGCGGATGTAATCATGGCCTTCGACGAATGCCCGCCTTACCCAGCGACTCGGGAAGCGATCGCCGAAGCCACAGCTCGAACCTATCGCTGGTTAGAACGCTGCATCACGGCCCATCAGCGGCCCGATCAAGCCTTGTTTGGGATTGTACAAGGTGGGGTTCACTTGGATTTACGGGCAGAAGCCGCTCGCTCTCTAGCCGCCCTAAATCTCCCTGGATACGCGATCGGAGGGGTGAGTGTCGGAGAACCGCCTGAACTAATTGAACAAATTGTTAAAGCAACGACGCCTTTGCTACCTGTAGACAAACCCCGCTATCTCATGGGTGTGGGCACCTACCGGGAAATGGCTCAGGCGATCGCGGCTGGTATGGATTTGTTTGATTGTGTCATTCCCACCCGTCTGGCTCGGCATGGCAGCGCTTTAGTCCGAGGCGATCGCTGGAACATCAAGAACGCTCGGTTTCGGGAAGACTTTACCCCCCTGGATGCCACATGCCCTTGCTATACCTGCCAAAAGTTTACTCGCGCCTACCTCAGTCATTTATTGCGATCGCGGGAAATTCTCGCTTACACCCTGCTATCCATTCACAACATCACTGAGTTAGTTCGCTTTACTCAAGAAATTCGCGCCTCGCTCTTACAAGGCTCCTTTGCAGAGGATTTTGCTCACTGGTTAGCACCTGCTTCAACCCCTGCTTCGGTCCCCTAGAAGCGCCAGTCAAAATCGTTGTAACCTCAGCGCCGCCCAGCAAAGCGTGTTAAGATACGTACCAATTCTGAAATCTGTGTTGGAGAGGTAGAGTTATTCATGGAAGCGGCACTGCTGTTGGCAAAACTGCCTGAAGCTTACTCAATCTTCGATCCCCTAGTGGACGTTTTACCCATCATCCCAGTCTTTTTCTTATTGCTCGCTTTTGTTTGGCAAGCGGCTGTAGGTTTTAGATAAGCTGATAAACCTGGTTCAATCACCGATAAGATACTTGATTGCAAAAGGATGGCCCCTCTGTTTATGAGCAGCCATCCTTTTTTAACTAACTAGACGGGAAATCCCCATCCTTCTACAAGGTGGGGATGAGATGTCGCGGCAATGGAGTAAAGCGGAGTTGCCCTACTATCTATCGGGTTTTACGAACTCTCGAATTAACTCTCTCAA